>NZ_JBPYDE010000006.1:0-234053 GCF_051847555.1 Psychrobacter sp. 1Y4
CTACCAACTACCAACTACCAACTACCAACTACCAACTACCAACTACCAACTACCAACTACCAACTACCAACTACCAACTACCAAGGAACAGTGTATGGTTTTGTTTTTAATATCAAACTATGCAGGTTTTAACACAGGCCGCGGTGGTCATTATTATTCTTTAAGACAAATGGCTGAATCTATAGCCGAAAGTAGAAAAGTCGTTACTATTGTACTTGGTGAAGAAATGCCATTAGCATTAGTAGGAATGAAAGATACTTATCATATTTCTACAGAATTACATTTACAAAGAAAAGGATTGAATGACGCCATAAATAAACTAAAGACACTTAACTTTTTATACAAATTGACTACTGTCCATGCTTATGATGCAAAATCTGTGTACATAGGCGCTCATATTGCAAAAAATATAAAAGCGTCTTTTTTGCTTACTAAATGCGGAGGAAAAGTTCCGAAGAAATTCTATCCTAAAGTAAACACTTTAGTTGTCTTTCATGAAGAAGACTATAATCACTTTTATAATTACAAAAATAATTACCAGAACCTTTATCTGATTCCAAATAGAGTCAAACCAGCTCTTTATCTCGAAGAAAGACAGAACCAAATAGAAAGTCTGAGAGAAGACGACGCCTTCCATGTCACAAAAATAGGTAGGATAGGCAGTTATTACTACAAAACATTAATTGCTGCAATTAGGTTCTGCGCTGAGATTCAAAGTCATGACTATCCCGTAAAACTAACCTTTATTGGTTACGAAGAGTCCGAAGACATTACTAAACAACTAAACATATTCGCTCAAGAATTAAATGTAAAACTGACTATTCACTCTGATAGTAATTATACATCGAACGCATCTGAATTAATTTGGGCTTGCGATATAGCAGTTGGCACTGGTAGAGGAGCTATGGAAGCTTTATCAGCAGGAAAAATATTACTATTCCCTGTCACTAACTTTGATTATCCGTGCTTATTTAATGATAAAACCGCCTTCTATGCCATGCATGACAATTTTTCTGAAAGAGTTAAACTGCCTAACGAGCTACTTAAATACTGTGACCCTAATTATATTAAAAGCTTGTTGTCCGATAAAGCTTATAGGCAAAGTCTTAAAACGTTCGGATACAATACATTTCATACAAGTTTCAACGTAGATGTGGGTGCTAAAAAAGTAATGGCTATATATGATAACGAACGAAACATACGACCAGTCTCCGGATGGCACTTGCTTAGATTGCGCCTTCATTATATTAAACTGTCTTTCAAATATAGGACTAAGTCTTTTAGGTATCGATTAAAAAGATTGATACGTTTATAAATAGTAATCTTTTAATATTCAAGCGCTACAACGTCATACATTATAAATGTTATTATTTTAAGCTTATTTAAAACTAAATACTTAATATCTTTCCATTAGCAGTTACGTACTTTGCTTCAACAGTCATTTGATGCCCTGTTTTCTGATATATGGTCTCTTTCACCGTATTAATCAAATATAGTATGTCTTTGGATTGAGCGCTTCCATTGTTTACAATAAAATTGGCATGCAATTTCGATATTTGTGCATCTCCTTTACTCATACCTTTGAATCCTAATGATTCAATAATTTTTCCTGGTGGTCCATAATCTTCATATATATCAGGGTGACTCATAAATACAGAGCCACAGTTTGGTTGTTTTCTTGGAAACTTCTTGCGACGCGAATGAAGTATTTCTAACATTTCTTGACGTATGTCATTCTTATTATGTTTATTAAGTTTTAACCCAACTTTTACGATAATTTCGTCTTTATTTTGAAAGGTAGAGTTTCGATAGAAAAATTTACTTTCTTGATTGGTGTAATACTTTACGTATCCTTTATTGTCAACGGTTTCCACATATTCAACCACACTACCAATACCTTGTCTTTGACTACCGCCATTCATAACAATAAGACCGCCAAGAGTACCAGGTATACCACAAGTATGTTCAATACCTGACAAGCCTTCTTGCATAACTATTTTAGCCAAGTTTGGCACCCATACACCAGGCTCGGCAGTAATGTTGACATCATCTATTTTTACTTTTGAGAAACTAGAGCCTATTTGTATAACGACAACGTGTAAGCCTTCATCAGAGAATAACAAGTTTGTTGTATTGCCTATAAAAACTGACTCTAGTTCGTTTAGATATAACCATTGCCTTATCTCAATCAGTTCTTCTTTATTTCTTGGACGGATGATAAGATCTGCCTTTCCACCTACCTTCCACTGACTAAGCTTTGACAAAGATGCGTCAAGCTCTACAATTTCAGGAAAAGTCTCTTTAATCTTTTTCTTATACCAGTTGTCCATGTATACTTACCCAATCATACCACTACAGTTTGCACCAAGAGATTTCAATTTGGGTATGAGATCAACATATCCACGTCCAATTTGCCAAGCATCAGTGATAACAGTTTCTTCTTCAGCAGCTAAACCACATAGGGTTAAAGCAATACCAGCACGTAGGTCTAGAGCTTTGACTTCAGTACCTATCAATCCGCCGCCATTGCCCATTATTTTGAGTATATCTCCTGATATTTCATAGTGAGCTCCCATACGAGCCATCTCTTTTATATATCCATAACGACCAGGAAAACGTAGATCTATAATCCGCGACTCACCTTGAGCTTGTACAGCCCAAGCTGCTAAGATAGGTTGTACATCTGAGTTTATACCTGGATGCGGACCAGTACTTATTTCAAGTGGAAAACAACAGCCGCCGCGTACAATAAGCGAGTTTTCTCCCCTATATAGCTTTGCGCCTGCCGCTCTTAAATGAGTGAGTACCACTTCTAAATCTTGATACGGAAAATCGTAAATTTCTATATCACCTTTAGTGATAACCGCGGCAGCTAACCACGTAATGGCTTCCATATTGTCGGATATTACTCTATGCCTTACACCCTTTAGTTGATCGACACCAATGATTTCAATATGCTCTTGTCCAAAAACTTTGATTTGAGCTCCCATATTATTAAGCATTGACACTAAGTCTAGTAGCTCTGGACGGATATGAGGGTTCCAAATACGTGTAACTCCTGTCGCAAACGTTCCTGCTAAAATCGCATTTTCTGTCGCACCAGTTGAACGCATTGATAGATGTATATCAGCACCTACTAACCTACCTTTTACCTCTGAACATAAATAGTCACCTTCCTCCCATATCTTAGCTCCTAGCTTTTCAAGCAACATGATATGTAAGTCGTATTTACGCTCTCCTAGCTTACAACCTCCTGGTAAAGGTACTTTTGCTTGTCCAAAACGTGCTGTCAGAACACCTAGTATGAGTAGCGTATTTCTAATCGAACGTCCTTCCCAAGTCAGACTCGTTTCCAAATTATTATTTTCTTTTATTATAATTTTATTAGGAGTTAGATATTTTGTTTCTTTGCCCAAAGCCTGAAGCATATCTACATGTACTTGAGCATCCAAAAGCTGCGAAGGGTAATTTTCTAATATAACGTCTTCTTCAGTTAGGATACTGGCAGCCAACAATTTTAAAGCTGAGTTCTTAGCACCTGCCAGTTCTACCTCACCTTCTAACTTACTTTTTGCAACTCTCAACACATTTTTAAACATAAAAGAACTCATACTATTTCAACAGTTATATAGTTTTGTCAGGTAATTAGTTTATAGTTGGCTGCACGAAAAATCGCTCTTAGTAGACAACAAACTTGTCTTTATTAACATGATAAGTAGTCAACATATTGCTGAGCAATATTTTTAGGTAAGAACTTATCATCAAAGTCAACTTTAAAAATTTGTGGCTTTGCCATTAGTTCTGTCATTTTAATTGCTAGAGCGTCTATATCGTCTACAGGTACAAGGCTACTTTCAGGCAGCATCTCACTTGGTCCGGACTGACAATTAGTACTGATGACTGGTGCGTTTAATGCCAGCGCTTCTTGTATTACCCTAACAAAACCTTCAGAACGTGAAGACAAGACAAATCCTTTGGCATCTTTCATAAAAGGATAGGGATTTTTATTAAACCCTAAAAATATGACTTTATCAGATATTCCTAGTTTTTTAGCCAACTCTTTTGTTTGATCAAGCATTTTACCTTTACCTAACAACACTAAAGGATAGGCCATAGACGATTTAGCATAAGCTTTTAGCAACACATCATGAGCCTTTTCAGGCTTAAAACTACCTACATGCAATAAATATTGATTTGATTTAAGTACATCATGGGGTAGCTCTAGTGAACTATCGGCTAACTGCTCAATTGACACTTTATCAAAAGCATTATAAATAGTGGTACTAGTGATATCTGAACCTAAACTCGCTTGTAAATCACTCTCCACACCTTTTGAAACACAAACACAGGGACTACTCTTATAGATTTGCTTGAGTTCTTCAATCTTATTGGCTGCTATTGGACTATCAATTAGATTAAACTTGTTAGACATTGTGTTTCTAATAACATACATAAGATTTGGCAGCTTGCTATGAAACATGATTCGGTCTGCAGCAATAAGATTAGATAAGATAATATCTGGCTGACCGATTTTGCTTAAAACATATTTATCAACTGTTTTAGCAAACAACTGATAACGAAGCTGAGGATTCGGTATCAGTTTATAAGGTTTAAACCGTAACACATGATATATTAGGTTTGGATTGAGGTCATACTCTACGAGGGGTTTGAATCTTAATATATGTACCTCATAACCTAGCTCATGAAAGCCTTGTCCTAAAGTAAGTACAGAGCGTTCTGCGCCTCCACCTTGTAGACAATTAATGACTAGTAGTACTATTTTAGAATGTTGATTCATCTCTTATGGCTTATTTTGGATTAATAGTTAACTCGATAGTTTTGAGATCGATGATTAACTACTCTCTCCAGTATTTTTCAATCCATCCTACTGGCAAGATAAAATGGCGCAGATGGCGTAGTGGTTTTTTAAGGTTTTTAGGTTCTTTCAATCTTTTCAAATGGTCTACTGCATTATTAGCAGCGTTTTTGTTATATCTTCCCTCAATTGCATGAGTAGGATACAGATCACCTGGGAAGATAACGATGCGTGCCCCTTTAGGGATTTTTGGTTCTTTGATATAATTTAGCGGGAACGGTTGACGACACTTACGTCTAAAGTGGGCCACCCATTTTTTCGGAAATAATTTAACACCATTTGGCGCATTACGAGTTACAAAGCGTTGCTCAAAGCGGTATTTATCAGCGATGCCTTGCGGATCGGCTTTAAATTTTTCTTGAAGAGATACCAATGAACCAACTTGAAAACGAAAGCAAGACGTTTGGCCCAGTCGCTCTAAGGGATTACTTGGATTATAAGACAAGATAACATCATCAGGTTTACCATACTCAAAAAAAGGATCAAGGCTATCGACGATAATGACATCCAAATCTACAAATAGAACAGTTCCTGATAAATCACCTAGCTTTTCACCCCAAAGTCGTGACTTTGGCCATTTACCTAAGGTATTGGTTGGCATAGTTACATCTAAAGGAGGCAGTTCTTGACACTCAATCTCTGAACGAACGTTTGTAGTATCGTCAGTAAAGCAGATGAAGCGAAATGGTGGCGTGATGTTACGTGATACCATACCGTAGAGCTTATTGGCATAGTCAGCGCCGTATTTAGTGCCCCATTTAATACAGATGATTTGCTTGATATCATTGTTATGTGCTGCTTTTGTACCTATTGGCATCGAAACTACTCACTTTAGATAGTATGAATAAATAATATGCTCCGTATATTAACATAAAAAAAAGACTGAACAATTATGTTCAGCCTTTTTAATTCTTCTAGATAATGTTAATCAATAAAGCTTAACCAGTCCATGTACTTCTCATTACGCCCGTGTACCACATCAAAATACAAGGTTTGTAGCTTTTCGGTCAATGGACCGCGACCACCATTACCGATAGTACGGTCATCATATTCACGAATCGGTGTGACCTCAGCAGCAGTACCAGTCATAAAAATCTCGTCTGCTAAGTAAAACTCATCACGCGTGATACGGCGTTCAATGACGTTTATACCTAAGTCAGCTGCGAACTGCAAGATAGTACGACGAGTAATACCATCTAGTGCGCCGCCAGATAAATCTGGGGTATGTAGTTCACCGTTCTTAACTAAGAATAAATTCTCACCTGCACCTTGACACACAAAGCCTTGTGGGTCCATCAAGATGGCTTCGTCATACCCGTTACGGGTAACTTCTTGGTTAGCCATAATAGATACTGGATAGTTACTTGAAGCCTTGGCTTTACACATAGTGACGTTTGGCATGTGGTGTGTATAAGAAGATGTTTTGACGCGGATACCGTTTTGGATGCCCTCGTCACCAAGATATGCGCCCCAATGCCAAGCCGCAACCATCGCGTTGATACTGTTGCCATGTGAGGATAGGCCTAGCTTTTCTGCGCCAACCCAAATAAGTGGACGAATATAAGCTTCTGCTAACTCATTTTGTTTAACCACATCTTTATGTGCTTGCTCAAGGGTAGCCGCATCAAAAGACACATCCATTTGAAAGATTTTTGCAGACCCTAACAGACGCTCAGTATGCTCTTTTAAACGGAAGATTGCTGTACGATTATCATCAGTTTGATAAGCACGTACCCCTTCAAACACAGCCATACCATAATGCAAACTATGGGTAAGTACATGAACTTTGGCATCAGGTTGTTCAACCATTGTGCCGTTCATCCAAAGCTTGCCTTCCTGTGTTGCCATATTCATGTAAGAATCCTTATGTTAGTACTATCGACTAACTTTTTATTGAGTTTTAAGTAAGTGTTTTAATTAAAATTGTATGCTTACACCGAGTCCGTATTAGTGCGTAAATGATTATATCATCGGCAAGCCAAACAAATGAAACATTTTAGTTTATCCTAACATGGCTTTTATTTATAGCCTTTGCCGTATAAACGCTTATTCTTCTTCTCTCGAGGACACACCCATAAGATGTTGCCACTGAGCCTGTACCAGTGCGCGTGTCTCTGTCCATAGCAGCTCATCTACCAGTAGTGATTGCTCAGCCAATGCTAACTGATGAGTGGCGGCACGAATACGTAAGTAAGCATCAGTTAAATCTTGACAGACTTGCTCCTCCCAAATGCCAAGCAACGCCACTTCTTCAAAGATGCGTACGTTGTCGCTCCACTTAGTGAGGCTTGGGTACTTATGCGAATAGGCCAACACGACAAATTGTGCCAGAAACTCAATATCAATGATACCGCCAGCGTCTTGCTTGAGATGAAACTTGCCCGCTTGTTGTTGCCACTGACTGGTACCGAGATGTTTTTGCATTTTTATGCGCATGCTTGTCACCTCTGTACGCACTTCATCAAGTGTACGTGGCAGGGCCAATATCGTACGGCGAATATCGCAAAATAGCGCTGTTACGCGTTTGTCGCCGCATACTGCCCGTGCCCGAACCAGTGCCTGATGCTCCCAAGCCCACGCTTTTTCGCGCTGATAAGTCTCAAAAGCATGACAAGAAACCACCATCATACCTGCATTTCCCGATGGGCGCAGACGCATATCGATTTCATACGCTCGCCCATCACGCGTTTGCGTATTGAGATAAGTCATAAGCTTTTGAGCTAAACGAGCCGCAAACTTCATGCCACTGACTGACTTCTCACCAGTCGTCATGCCCTGCTCTTTTATTTTGTGTAAAAACACCAAATCTAAATCGGAGGAATAAGACAGCTCAAGGCCACCAAGCTTACCATAACCGATAATAGCAAAACCACAATCCGCTTCAGTCACTGGATCACCATTTTGGGCGATAGGATAGCCATAGCGCTTGACCAATTCTGCAAAAGCCCGTTCCAGTGCAGCCTCTAACACCACAGCTGCAATATAGGTCAAGGAATCTGATACCTTCATAATGGGCCGTTCAGCCAAGACGTCGCTAGCAGCAACGGCCAGTACTTGGTTCTTTTTAAACAATCGCAGCACACTCAGTAGCTCTTCTTCGTCATCAGGCTCTACACGCAATAGACGCTGACGCAAAATGTCGTGTAGCTCTAGTTTATCTGGCAGATGACGATAACGCTGCTGTAAAAAGGTATCGAGTAGCACGGGATACCGTGCCAGCTCATTGGCAATCCAAGGACTGGCAGACAACATCGGAATCAGCTCAACCGTTGCATTTGGGTTTTCTGCGATCATGACTAAGTAGATTGAGCGCCGACAAATTGCCTCAAGTAAATTGATTAGACGCGGCAATGCGCTATTGGCCAGCTGCTGCTGTTCTTGATGCGCAAGCAACGCATGCACGATTACTGGGTAAGCATCATCTAAACGGGTTCTGGCTTCCTCGCTTAAGTTGGCGACCATTTTTGATTGCCAAAATGTCTGTAATTGGGCGCGGTTTTGTTCTGTTAATACGGTGTCAAGCTGCGCAATTTGCTCATCAAGGTTGGCATGGTCAAGCTCAGTATCTTCTTGATCGGGTACTTGTCGTTCAGTCACCATACGCTCAAATGGAACATTGACATTTTCGCGATGCAAATTGAGCATTGTTAGTAGCGCATCCCAAGTCTCAAAGCCTAAAGTGCGAGCCAAATTGTACTGCCAATGTTCGTCATTAGGCAACCGCTGAGTCTGCTGATCGTTAATCGCTTGGATGCCGTGCTCAAGTCGACGCAAAAACCGGTAAGCGGCTTGTAATTGCTCATAGGTTGAGTATTCAAGATATTCAAGTTCACATAAAGCCATCATTGCTTGTAGACACGACTTGACTTGTAACTGCGGATGACGGCCACCGTAGATGAGCTGAAAAGCTTGTACAATAAACTCAATATCACGAATACCGCCAGCACCTAGCTTGATATTGTCTAAGTCCTCTCGCTGTGCGACTTGATTTTGAATGAGTGACTTCATCTCACGCAATGCTGAAAAGGCACTATAATCAACGTAATACCGAAAAACGAATGGCTTAATCAGCGCTTGTAGCTCGTCATAAAATGGCGGTGTAATCTGACCGACTACGCGTGCTTTTAACCAAGCAAAACGTTCCCATGCTCGTCCATGATTGGCAAAATACTTTTGTAATGCTGACAGATGAATGGCCAAATCGCTACCATCTCCCCATGGTCGCAAGCGCATATCTACCCGAAATACAAACCCGTCCGCAGTACAATTATCCAATAATTTAATAATACCTTGACCAAGGCGCGTCATAAAACGCTTGTTATCAATGCATCGCGTGCCTTGTGCCTTATCCCCATCAGTCTCACCGCGCGCTTGATGGACAAACATCAGATCGATATCACTCGACAAATTCAGCTCATGTGCCCCAAGCTTACCCATGGCCATAATTGCCATGTCGTCAACACGCTTCACCCCTTTATCATCTATAAAAGTTGGCTTGCCATATTGAGTAACCAGTTGCCGATAAGTATAGTCTTTGGCAAAGTCTATACAGCCATCAGCAAATTCAGAGAGCTCATCTGTCAATTGTTCAAGCTCTATCATTCTTAAAGCATCTTGCCAAATCCAGCGCATCATCAATAGATTGCGCAAATTTCGCAGCCCTCTCATGACTGTCGTCTCATCGCCCAACTGGTAGTTATCATCTAACGTATAATCTTGAATAAGATCATCTATTTGCTGGCGAGTTAATGTTTGATCGAGTGGATAGCTACGCAAAAACGTCTGACAAGAAGTCGTTCGGCTCTCCCAAATCTGATATGCAAAAGCACTAGCAATACTTAAAACTTGGATCTGTTCAGCTGTGGGCTGATGGCTTTGGTTATTGATTGTAGTAGATGGCATCGCCGATGACATAATAAGTGCTCCGTACAGCATGGATTAATAAGACTACCTGAACCTAGCTGTTTTGTTCATAGTTTTTTCTAACGAGAGAGTCATATTGAATAATGTGGTCTATGTGTTACCAGTCTGCTGCTTACAATATATACAGTATTTGACCAAGTTAACTTTATGGTAGCATGGTTAGCTGAAGTATCAATAATCACAAACTTACAGCAGCTGACGATGCATACATTCTGCTGGATAATATCGTCCGTAAAGTTACAGATTATCTATCCAAATATAGTGGAGAAGCTCTATGAAGCTGACTGAGCAAAATATAGAGAGTGACAGCCCTAAGAATAAGACCGACGATGAAGGATTTTTACTTAGCAATGTTCGATTAGAAACCGGTTTTGTGCGCAATAAGTACAATGAAGTCGTTGCGACAGAGACGTCGCTTTTTGATCTTTTTATCTCCAATGGCAAAATCGAATCAATCACTAAAAAAGAACTGACAAATGAGAGTCAAACGAACCTTGATGTAAAAACAGTTGATGCTAATGAATTCTTAATGCTGCCAACTTTTCAAGACATGCATATTCATATCGATAAAACTTACTACGGTTCAGGTTGGCAAGCAGCACCTTGGACGGGCAGTATCAAAGATATGATTCGTCTGGAAGAGAAATTAATTCCAAAACTCCTTCCTGACTCTCAGCGAAAAGCGGAAGAATGCATACAGCTCATGCAAAGCTATGGCTCTACTTTTGCTCGTTGCCACTGCAATATCGATCCCATTAGTGGATTAAAAAGCTTAGAACATCTGCTGTTAGCGTTGGATAATTACCAAGACAGCTTTGATTGGGAAATAGCCGCCTTTCCTCAACACGGTATTCTTTATTCGCAGTCCGAGGGCTTGTTGAGAGAAGCGGCTCAAATGGATATTGATTTCATCGGTGGGCTTGATCCTACAGTTGTCGATGGCGATATGAAAAAATCTTTAGATATTATGTTTGATATCGCGTTAGATTATGACAAAGGTGTCGATATTCATCTTCATGAAGACCTGCCTTCTGGCAAAGCGGCGATGGATTATATGATAAAAAAGGTTAAAGAAAACAAGGTACTGCAAGGTAAAACCTTTATTACCCATGCTTACGCATTGGCTATGATGCCGCAAAAAGAGCTGGAACTTATCGCTGAGCAATTTGCAGAATATGGTATCGGCATCGTTTCCAGCGTCCCAATTGTCAGCCAAGTAATGCCTGTTCCCACCTTAAAAAAACACAACGTCAATGTCCTAACTGGTACTGACAATCTTATGGATAACTTTTCGCCATTCGGAACGGGCGATATGCTACAAAAAGCAAATTTATGCGCGCAATTGTATGACTGGACTGACGAATATCGTTTGAATCGGGCGTTAAAAATGATTACCAATCATACGTTACCTTTGGACGACCAAGGCAAGCAAGTCTGGCCGTTCATAGGCGCTGACGCTGACTTTATACTGGTCAATGCCTCTTGTTCTGCGGAGGCAGTAGCCCGCCTACCAAGACGCGAAGCGGTTTACTATAAAGGTAAGGTGATTTTTCAATAACTAGTACCTATGCCTTTATCAAACATTTAATGCACGGTTTTGTGGATATAGGTTATGACGAGCCGCTGATAATATCCATAAATGTTTTGCGTGGAAAAAACGTTCAACTCTTAGAAGATATAAAGGTATTAACTGTAAGCACATCGACAATATGCAAGCAATGATAAAAAAAGAGAAGTCCGTCGCAGTCGACGTGACCAATGAGTTTGATAATCTCAAAAAACAGATTACAGAGTGGTACAATAACGATCAAAACTAAAACCTAACTAAAATATAATACTTTGAATTCTGAACTTTTATGATGGCTTATAACTATGAACGCTACCCCGCTACTCCTGATTACGACCGACCCAAGCCAGCCGCTTGCGCATTTGGCGCTGCGTTATGCTCGTACCTTTTTAAAACAAATGAAGTTGCAACAGACGCAACTTGCTGATGAGAGGCATGAGCAAGGAATCATTGAAAACGATACGCAACCTTTAAATGTCTTTTTTTACGCTGACGCTGCGCATACAGCCAATCGCCTACGCTGGCAGTCAGCGGATCAGACTGACTTAACTCAAGAATGGCAAGCGCTTGCTAAGCAATACCAGCTCTCGCTACCTGTATGCGTCAGCACTGCGCTTAGCCGCGGTATCAGTGATAGTGATAACAGCACACGCCATCAGCTAAATGGTGAAAATATTGCCGATGGCTTTCATTTAGTTGGACTTAGTGAGCTTGCTATAATGATGCAAGGCAACTGCCGTCTGCTACAGTTTTAAGTGCCAATTAAGTACGAATATTCATCATGGATAATAAGAAATAACCTATGAAATTACTCATTCAGCTGCGCACTCCAACGGAGATGGCAAGTTATGAAGGTTGTGCCCTCGCCTTGACGCTTGCAACTTTCGGTCATGAGGTGCAGCTTTATTTAGACGCTCCTGTTTTTGGACTATTAATGCAGCCGAAGTCGCGTTTGCACGGTATGATTCAATCTCTTGAACTATATGATATGCCGCCCGCTTGGCTACCTGAGGATGTATTTAGCGGATGGCTTACAGGCATGGTACCAAGCGATTTAGCCGCGCAGCTTACGCTAATACCAGAAGTCGTTAACTCACAAGATTTTGAGCAGATCTTAGCTTTTTGATGGTATATATTTTTAGATATTACCTTGCTATTTGTAAACATTCGGAAACTTAATATGGCAACTTTATATCAATTACACAGTACAGTGGATAAGCTCAGACGAAGCACAGAAGAGATGGCGCTAACGTGGCGGGCTGGTGACAGTATTATTTTGTTAGGCGCAACTGTCGCTTTTGTTGAATGGCTAAATGCTTATTTGAGTGATAGTGATATAGAAGGTATCACAGCAATCTATGCTCTAGCGGATGATGTCGCAAATCTCAGTAATAATACGACTGCCAAATTAAACCTAAACGCCAAGCTGGCTGGTGTTTTAACTGATGATGAATGGGTTACTATGACCCAAGACCCACAGTTTGACAAAGTAGTGACCATATCCTTATGACTGTATCTAATATCACTATGTCTAACATTGCTTTAGACCAAGACGGTCATCTTTGTGACCATAATATATGGACACCTGCTATCGCCCAACAACTGGCAGATACATTAGATGTCAAGCTAAATGACGAGCACCTAGCCATCCTGCATCAAGTCCGGGCTTTTTTTGCTAGGTTTAATCACGCGCCAGCTACTCGCCCATTGATTAAATGGCTACAGCAGACTTTGCCTGAATACGATATCAGCAACCAAAAGTTGCAGCAACTGTTTAATACTGGCTTAGTTGCCCGTCATGTCAATCGTTTGTCAGGCCTCCCAAAGCCGCCTAACTGCTTATAAAAACCGCTTTTTTATAGGCTGCTATTTTGGGTCATAAACAGTGAGAGTCTCATAACCGGTGCTGCGACCTGTATCACCGTAAAATCCCTGCTGGCGCCATACTTCATAGAGACATATTGCCACGCTATTAGATAAGTTAAGACTGCGAGAATCAGGTAACATTGGCAGTCTTAACCAATTATTAGCGCCAATATCTTCACGTATATCATCCGCTAGACCTGCGGTTTCAGAACCAAAAACCAGTGCTACGCTAGGCGCTACCGCTGGTATGTTGTCGGTACTAGTATCTAATTGCACCATAAAATCATAATCATAAAACGGTTTACTAAGCTTGGTCGTCAGCGCTGTGATTGTCTGGCAATCTGCCTCAAATAATGCTTTCTTCGCTGCTGACCAGTCAGCATGCACTTGCAAGTGTGCGTATTCATGATAATCCAATCCAGCACGGCGTAACTTTTTATCATCCAGCTCAAAGCCTAGTGGCTGCACCAAATGTAGCTGCGCGCCACTATTGGCACATAAACGAATAATATTGCCAGTATTGCTAGGCATTTTGGGTGCCACTAGCACGATATGAATGGTCATAAAATTTCCATAATAGGATTAAAAAGATTGATGTTATTTGCGACATACTGGTCCAATGTTGTTCTTATGCACTATCGTCAACTGACAGCTATGTAAACCAGCTAACTACTAACCGTAATTAAAAGTTACAGTTTATTGTCAATAATTACATTTTGATACTGGGCACAGATTTTAACTTTGATTATCATGGCTTCAATGGATATCAAGACAGTTTGATGATATCAGAACAGCCTATTTATTTATGCCTAACTGATATCATGATATTGCCATTTATCCTGCACATCGTTGGTAATACCTAAGCAACATGCTTATTATTACTCGAATAAACCTATCCATTTTGGGAACATTATTATGAAAAAAGTAATTATCGCATCTTTGACTGCTATGTTTGTATTGACTGGTTGCAACACTTTTAAAGGCCTAGGCCAAGACGTATCAAGTGCTGGCGAAGCAGTAAGTGGTGGTGCACAAGACGTACAAAACAAAATCTAATTGCTAAATTTTTAGATTCTGTATTTAAAGGGCTTACCTTTTGGTAAGTCCTTTTTTTGGTTTTTAAAAGTGGTAATTTATAGATAATGGTCATCTATGCAAATGCATAACAGCTTGAGCCTACAAACATCATAAAAAAGCACGCAATATCTGGTTTAAATACCGATGACCTAATAAAGTTGGTCGCAACAGATTAGGATCATCTATCAAGAGACCTTGCTCAACTAGCTCATTCACTTGTGGCGCTACACGCTCATATTTTAACCCTGTTCGCGACTCAAACAATGTCCATGCTACCCCTTCGTGCAAACGCAGCGCATTGAGCATAAATTCACTGACCAACTCATCATCAGCGATTGGCTGCCAATTGACCATTTTTGGTGCATCTTGATAAGTCATATAGTCTTTTGGAGAGCGTGACTTACTAAAACGGTAGATACCTGTCTTTGATAGTAGTTCATCGTTTTGCAAATCTTTACTTATTAAGTCATTACTGTTCAAGGTCACTTTACCGTGCGCGCCAGCCCCAATGGCCAAATAATCGCCAAACTGCCAGTAATTGACATTATGTCGACACGGTTTATCTGACGCGCCTGCCCATGCCGATACTTCATAATTATCATAGCCTAGACGCTGTAGCAGAGCCTGCCCTGCTTCCTCAATATCAGCCAAGCTGTCCTCATCAGGTAAGATAGGCTGACTGCGATAGAATACGGTGTTGGGCTCAATCGTCAGCTGATACCAAGAGATGTGCGTTGCGCCAGCGTCATGTGCCGTTTGAATATCGTATAACGCTTCGCTAAGCGACTGCTGCGGTAACCCATGCATTAAGTCTACATTGACCCGCTCAAAGCCAGCAGCGCGAGCCGCCTGAATGGCGGCTGTTGCCTGATCAGGATTATGAATACGCCCAAGTGTTTGCAACTTATCAGCAGCGAAGCTCTGCACCCCGATAGATAAGCGATTAATACCCACTTTTAAATACTCAGCAAATGGTGCATGTTCTAACGTTCCAGGATTTGCTTCCATGGTAATTTCAATATCATTGGCAAATTCAAAGCAGTCTTGTAAACCTTTAAATAAACGCTGGTATTGAATAATCGGTAATAATGACGGCGTACCACCGCCTATAAATATTGAGCCAATCTGGCGTCCTTGAGTCAGATGCTCTTGCATCTGCGCATCTAGCAAGAGTGCATCTACGTACTCATCATACATTGATAGCTGCACATCAGCGCCTAGCTCGTGCGAGTTAAAATCGCAATAAGGGCATTTTTTTACGCACCATGGAACATGAATATACAGCGCCAACGGTATAATGGTCGCGTCTATACAAGAAGCACCGTTAATATCAGCTCGCATGGTAATATTCTCACTTTTAGATATCGACATAACATAAACTTATTCAATAAAAAGCGGCGACAAACCGCAAAAAATACGGCTAGGATAACGGCTACGTCACTGAAAGAAAAGCATTGTATTCATCAATTGCATTTATTAAAGAGACGTTTAACGAACAGCTGTAAAACCATACTTAAACAAACACGACTATCATCAATGCCATCTAACAGGCAAGCTAGATAAAACGTATATCAAATATCATACGACAAATATGAGGATAACAGTTATGGCATATTGGCTAATGAAATCTAATCCAAAATTTTTTGGTATTGAAGACCTACAACGGTTGGGTACAGAATGTTGGGACGGCGTACGTAACTACCGTGCGCGTAACTTTATGCGCGATGATATGCAAGTAGATGACAAAGTGTTTTTTTATCATTCGAGTGCAAAACCCTCTGGCGTCGCTGGCATTATGACAATAAGCCAAGCCGGTTACCCTGATCCAACCCAGTTTCATCCTGAACATCGGCATTACGACCCCATTGCAACTATTGAGACTCCGCGCTGGTATATGGTCGATGTAACATTTGAGCGAGCTTTTAAAGAAACCCTACCCCTATCTGAGCTAAAATTTATCCCTGCACTTGAGGATTCATTACTACTTAGAAAGGGCTGCCAGCAACTGACCGTAATACCACTTGAGCCTAAGCATTGGCAGGCTATCATGGATATGGCAGAGATGCTGGAGCTAGTATGAGCTCATAAGTAATGGGTCAAAGGTTTTTGTAGCACTACCTTACCAAAGTTTGCTATATTGACGCCTTGATTTTTATCTACACTATTACACTATTTCCATATTCTAGGACTCATTTATGAGCGCACCCAAAATCGTACTATCTGTATTAACAGTCAGTGTATTAGGACTGACACTAAGCGCTTGCGGCAGCGATGGTGATAAAGTTAAAAAAGAATACGATCGCATCGAAGACCAAGTGAAAGACGAGTATGATCGTGTAGAAGATAAAGTCAAAGATAAGTATAAAGAAGTCGAAGATAAGCTGACTGATAACGAAAAAAGCATGGCTGAGATTTTGGAGTCTGTATTTTTACCAGAAGAGTCATTAGATAATTTCTTAGACAAATTGACGCCGGAGGGTGGACGCGGTGGTCTCTATGTCGGTCACTTCACCGAGCTTGATGATGGTGATAATAGCGACATTGATATCGGAGCGATATATTTTGATATAAGTAATGACGGCGCTGGTAGTGTTGATGGGCGTATCAGTTACCAACAGCAGATTTGTCAAGAAAACCGCACACTCGATGTCAATACGGGCTTTAAAGTAAATAATTATATTACAGGCAAGGTAACAGGTAGCCTTGATACAGCAGAATTTTTAGACATCAAATATATCAATGATCTAGATCTTGAAACGCCAAACTTGATGACCACCTTTGCAGGTAGCTTTGAGGAAAACCAAGTAGGCTTACCATGGAGAGGCAGTTTTGAATATCAAGACAGTCTAGGTGGCACCACCCTTTCAGCTGCCAAAGACAATTGTAAGGTTACCTATACTCTGAGTGATCGTTCTAACTTTACCACTTATGCACTCGATTATACACTAGGTGCCATGATGCTCGACATCACTGGTAATGGTAACCAAAAAACCGTCACTTGGAAGAATCCAATTAACACAAAACAAGTATTAGTCAGCCAAATCGATGTCAATAAAGCTGAGTCTGGCGCCAACGGTTATGTACAGAATGCTGTATTGGCTAATAGCGAAACACAATTCACGCCTGTTATTCCAAATGTCTCGACGAACTACGCTATTGTCGTGCAGGCATTTGATGCGAATAATAAACTGATTGGCTATCAAGCAATCGTACAAGATTTGCCTGAATCATTATGATCTTTGAATATATGAGCTTTTATAAGTATACATATGACGATTAACTCCAGACGACTCTGAAAAAGTTTTAAACGTTTTTTAAGCATTAAAATTACAGTCTGGCTTCTTAGCCATTTAATACAAGGATACCTGTCAGTTCATCATTTGAATTGGCGGGTTGCTTTTGTTTTATTGACGTCATTTTTATTTTCAAACTTTGGCTATATGGACTTGCTCATATTATTTATCGGAGTATTATCGTCAGCACAGATTCTATGTTACTGCCTTACCAACGATTTGCTGATGGCAGTGTTTAAACATCAATAACCAACGTGAATAATGAAAAGTTGCTAACTATGGTTTTGCCATTATCCTTTACAGACTTTAAAAGCTACAGCTTACGTTTAGGCGTGCTTGCGCTACCTATTTTAATTACCCAATTTTGCCAAGCAGCGTTAGGAGTTGTTGACTCCATTATGGCGGGACGTGTCTCAGCACTTGACTTGGCTGCCGTGGCTGTTGGCTCTGGTATTTGGCTACCGCTGTTTTTATTGGCAACAGGTATTTTAATCGCTACCACGCCCCTAATTGGGGAAGCAATAGGGCAAAACAAACACAGCCAAGTTCCACACATCACTCAGCAGTCTATATGGACCGCCAGCGTGATAGGTATTTGCGGTTTTATTATTGTCAATTTGATGCCAAATGTGCTTGGCTTAATGGGTGTGCCAGAGAACATTCAGCCTATCGCTGCACAGTACCTACATGGTGTTTCTTTTGGTTTCCCTGCACTCGCCATTTACGCGGTATTACGTAGTTATTGTGAAGCACTGAGTCGACCTGAGCCAGTCACAGTCGTTAGTATTATTGGTCTATTAGCAGATATACCGCTCAACTATATTTTTATCCACGGATTATTTGGCATGCCCGAGATGGGCGGTGCTGGTTGCGGTGTGGCAACAGCACTAGTGCTATGGATTAACGTATTGATTTTGGGCGCTTATACCACCCTCTCTAAGCGTCAACAATTTGCCAGTACTCGTTTTTTCTACAGCTTTACTGCTCCTAACCGAGAGCAAATAACCAAGCTCCTTCAACTTGGCATTCCCATTGGTTTGTCTATTTTTTTTGAAGCCAGCTTATTTAGCTTAGGCGCATTGGTCATTAGCCCATTAGGTGAGATCGCAACGGCGTCACATCAAGTCGCCCTAGCAGTTACTTCTCAGTTGTTTATGATTCCGATATCAGTCGCGATGGCGCTGACTATCATGGTATCTAATCGTTTTGGCGAAAAGAATCTGCTCGCCTTACGACACGTACAAGCAACTGGGCTTATTTGGACAGTGCTCATTGCCCTTGTCTGCATGCTGGGTATTTGGATATTTAGACCACAGCTTGCCGCAGCATTTACCGACAATCCTGAGTTACGAGCACAGGCTATGCATCTGTTAATCTTCGCGCTGGCTTATCAGCTCTTTGATGGCTGGCAGGTCAATGTTGCTGGGATATTACGCGGGATGCAGGATACCACCATACCGATGTGGGTGACGCTTTTTTGTTATTGGATGGTCGCCTTGCCGCTTGGTGTCTATCTAGTACGTTTTACAGGCATTGGTGCACAGGGGTTTTGGATGGCGCTCATTACTGGTTTGTTTTTATCCTCAATCCTTTTGACTTTACGATTACGTTACCAACAAAGGCGCCTGACGGCCATATGGACTTAATCAATGTTAAGAAAAACTCAACAAATATGGGACGCATGTTACTATTATTCGCCTTAGCGTCAAAAATATGTAAAAAATTCCAGTTAACAACTGTACATTGATTGCTCATTGCGTTGAATATAGGTATCATTAGCAGTCAATCAAACAATATTTTGTTACACTATTTCTTTCTTCAATTTAAAAAAAAGGCGTCATTAAAACTATGGATATTGAAAAAATACGCACACTAATCGCTCTCATGGAAGAAAATGAACTGGTCAATTTAGAAGTGAGTTCAGATGATGAGCATATCAGTTTAACTCGTCACTATGATGCACCAGCTCCAACCATGATGGCAGCGCCTGCTATGGGTGCAGCACCTATAGCTGCTACTGAAGCCAAAGCATCTGTCAAAGCTGGAAGCGTTGAAACCTCACCGATGGTTGGTGTGTTCTATGCTGCTCCTAGTCCTAATGACCCACCGTTTGTAAAAGTTGGTCAAACCGTACAGGCTGGCGACACACTTGGTATTATTGAAGCGATGAAAATCATGAATCCACTTGAAGCAACTCAAAGTGGTGTCATTGACGAAATCTTAGTGGACAACTCTGAGGTTGTACAGTTTGGCCAGCCTGTTATACGTTATAAAGCCTAATTGTACTCGCTACACCTTACTTTGTTACGTTCAATACCTCGTTCATACTCATATTATATGAGTGATGTGTAACGATTGGATTGATCAACGCCGCTTTGACGAGGATGACCCTATGATAAAAAAACTGCTCATCGCCAACCGAGGTGAGATTGCTCTACGTATCGTACGTGCGTGTAAAGCACTTGGTATAGAGACTGTCGGTATTTACTCCACTGCTGATGAAAACCTCATGCATCTACGCTTCGTTGATGAAGCTATCTGTATCGGTAAACCAAATGCCAGTGAAAGTTATTTGAATATCAGTACTATTTTAACAGCTGCTGAGATCTCTGGTGCTGATGCCATTCATCCTGGTTATGGTTTTTTGGCCGAAAACGCTGAATTCGCTGAACGTATCGAAGAAGCTGGTTTAACTTTTGTAGGCCCCAATGCTGATCATATTCGACTTATGGGTAATAAGGTATCTGCCATTAATGCCATGAAAAAAGCTGGCGTACCAACTGTTCCTGGCTCAGTCGGCGCTGTAACGATGCACAATGCGGAAGAACAAGCTCGTAATATTGGCTTCCCGTTGATCATTAAAGCCGCTTCTGGTGGTGGTGGTCGTGGTATGCGTGTCGTTGAACGCTTTGATGAGCTGGTTGGTCAAGTACAAGCGGCGAGACAAGAAGCTGAGCTGTGGTTTGGCGATGATACTGTCTATATGGAGCGTTACTTACAAAACCCGCGCCACGTTGAGATCCAAGTACTGGGCGATGGTAATGGTAATGCCATTCATCTTTATGATCGTGACTGCTCACTACAACGTCGTCACCAAAAGGTGTTAGAAGAAGCACCTGCTCCTGATATTCCGGATGATGTCCGTGAACCAATACTACAAGCTTGTGTTAAAGCATGTGAGCTGGTTGAATATCGCGGCGCTGGTACGTTTGAGTTTTTGTTTGAAAATAACGAATTTTTCTTTATTGAGATGAATACGCGGGTACAGGTTGAGCACCCTGTGACTGAAATGATCACTGGTATCGACGTGGTGGTTGAACAACTCAAAATCGCTGCAGGTTACGGCTTATCTTATCGTCAAGATGAGATTGAAATTCAAGGTCATGCAATTGAATGTCGTATTAATGCTGAAGACCCAGTAACTTTTATGCCCTCGCCTGGCAAAATTACACAGCTATACGCACCTAGTGGAGCTGGCGTACGTTTTGATTCGCATTTATATCCCGGCTATGAGATCCCTAGCTATTATGACTCATTGATTGGTAAGCTCATTTGTCATGGCCAGACTCGCCAGCAAGCTATTGCAAAAACAGTACATGCGCTTGATGAGCTTATTATCGAAGGTATAAAAACCAACATTCCTATGCATCGTGATGTCATTTTGGCAGATGAAAACTTCGTTAATGAAGCTCAGAATATCCATTATCTTGAAGAAGAAATGCTTAAATCACAAAAGACTAAAACTGCAAAATAATGAGAATATTGATGCTTTAAATAAAAACCGCTCTCTTATAAAGGAGCGGTTTTTTGATTGTTATGATTAAGACACTAAAGCCTATTGCTTATGGTAGGACTCTATGAAAATTCATAAAGCACTGTTTGCCTTCAGGATCAGCACACCACTGCATCTCATTGCCATCATGATTTAAATAAGCAATCAGCGCCTCGTCAGTCTGGTCAATCTGATTGCCTGAACAGTCTACTTCATTGTTATCATAAATAGTTTTGATGGCGATAATAGGCAAACCTTCTTCACGGTGCGTGACCAAATAACGTCCATAAGTCCATTCTTTGCCGCTTACTGCCCACATCTCGTTATCTGCACCAAAATTGTATAACTCTCGGCACTGCGTAGCACTTTTCGTCTTTATATTATCATCAGTTATTGTACTAGGCGCTATATTGGGTATGACTTTAAAAACACGGCGTTCGCTTTGATTCAACACACCATCTGCTTTAACAGTTATCTCAGGTTCATTGGTCTCTATATCATGAGCACTACCTGTTACCATTTGCTTCGCTATAGCCTCTTTGGTCATAGTGATGCCACTATCCAAATCTATTTCCCATTGCCCAGCAATAGCAGGACTAATATGCGTTGTAATCACTGACTGACTAACAGGTTCGCTATTACCAGGTAGTGAAGCTAGAACAGCAGCTAACGTAAATGACGCAAACGAGATTGGTTCCATAATTAACCTTATACTTATAATATAGATTGTCTGTCTTAGTGTAAGTCCTCGCTGTCGAACACACAAGTAACTTTATGCTATAGATGAACAGATGTGCATTTAGCAGAGCTTATATTCTATAAAAAAAACCGCCATACTCTATAAAAGATATGGCGGTTTTTAGTTTTATGCTGCTTAACTGTGACTAAAACTAAGCGGCTACCGTACTTGGCGCTTGAGCAAATGCAGAGAGTGCCCCTTTTAGCATCGCCGATACCGTACTGCTACAAGTACCAATACCAGAATAAACCTCGCCATCGACGTTAAGCTGAATATAAGCGGCCGCATTGGCATTGGTCTTATTATCGCTGTTGTTGCCGTCGTCGATACCATCACCACTATTGTGCTGCGGATTGATAGCATGCTCAGCGTAATTAATAACATGGATGGATTTACCAGTGTGCTGTGCAAGTCCATCAATAAATGATGATAATGGGCCATTACCCGTACCGTCAATCGTAATAGTATCGTCATTCATTTGTACTTGACCATTAAAATAAACGGCTCCGCCCTTATTATTAACACTATAATCTAATAGCTCTAAATTGCCTTTTTGCAAATATGTGTCTTCAAAGGTCTGTAATATCTCATCATTTTGTAGCTCGCGTGCCGCTGTCTCAGCCTGCTTTTGCACCACACCGCTAAAGTCAATTTGCATCCAGCGTGGCAAATTAAACCCATAGTTGCGCTGCAAGATGTAAGCAACGCCGCCTTTTCCAGATTGACTATTGATACGAACCACGTCTTGGTAGCTACGACCGATATGCGCCGGATCGATCGGCAAATAAGCCACGTCCCACACAGTGTCAGTCTCATCCTGATGCTTTTCATTATAATCAAGAGACTTTTTGATGGCGTCTTGGTGTGAGCCGCTAAAGGCAGTAAAGACGAGCTCGCCCACATATGGATGACGTGGATGCAGCGGTAGATTGTTACACTCGCTCACCACTTGCACGATTTCACTCATATTACTAAAATCAAGCTCAGGATCGATACCTTGGCTGAATAAGTTCATCGCCATCACCATGATATCCATATTACCAGTACGCTCTCCGTTCCCAAGCAACGTACCCTCGATACGATCGGCACCAGCAAGCACACCAAGCTCAGCCGCGGCAACTGCACAACCTCTATCATTATGAGTATGAAGACTAATAATCACATGCTCACGCTGGGCAAGATTGCGGCAGAAATATTCAACCTGATCGGCAAAAATATTAGGCATTGAGGCTTCAACGGTTGCTGGTAAGTTAAGAATAACCTCTTGTCCTTGTTGCGGTTGCCATACGTCGCAGACGGCGTTGCAGACTTCCACAGCGTATTCAGTTTCAGTTTGGCTAAAGCTCTCAGGTGAGTACTGGAATACCCATTCTGTCTCTGGATATTTGGCAGCATACTGCTGCAATAGCTTGGCACCAGTGATTGCAATTTCTTTAATTTCAGACTTATCTTTGCCATAAACCTTTTCACGCTGTACGCGGCAAGTTGAGTTGTAAACATGAACAATGGCTCGTTTGGCCCCCTTTAAAGATTCAAAGGTTCGAGCAATCAGATGCTCACGTGCTTGCACCAATACTTGCAAGGTCACATCATCTGGTACATGGTTTTCTTCGATAAGTTTGCGAGCAAAATCAAACTCAACTTGCGCCGCCGATGGAAACCCAATCTCAATGTCTTTAAAACCCACATCCACCAAAGTTTTAAAAAAGCGCATTTTTTGTTCGATAGTCATTGGATCAATGAGAGCTTGATTACCGTCACGTAGATCGACACTCGCCCATATTGGCGATGCCTCAATAGTTTTACTTGGCCATGTGCGATCCGGTAGTGAAGGTGCAAACGCAAATGGACGATATTTACGAAAATCAAAAGCGGCATTTTTAGGGGTAATCTTTGCCGTATGTGTGGTCGCATTGCGTGGGTCTTGGTTAGACATAATGAATCCTTTTAGACGATATAATGAGCTAAATACGTATCTAACTAAATCGCTTTATCACAAGAGATGGTGGTTACAACATTATAATAGCAAAGTTTTTAAAGTGAAAAACAGCTTTATTAAATAAATTGTCACATGTAAGTAGTGTTTATCACTAATATCATATATATTATCGGCACAAATCACTAACGATGAACAAAAGATATGACTGATAGCCAACCAGCCTCTCAAACCACACACTCTCTTGATGATACTGATAAGCGTATTTTACGTCTATTACAGACAGATGCCCGTATGAGTATTACCGAGTTGGCTGAAAACGTCAATTTGTCAGCGACTCCTTGCGCACGCCGGGTTAAGCGCCTAGAAGATACAGGTATTATCACAGGTTATCATACTCAAACAGATGCAGAAAAGCTTGGCTACCCACTTGCTATATTTATCGCCATTAGTATGGATCGCCACACAGCTGAGCGTTTTGAGCAGTTTGAAAAAAAGGTGCAAAGCTTCGACGAAGTGATCAGTTGTAGCATCGTGACAGGCCGCTCTGAGGACTACTTGATCAAAGTACGGGTACGCGATATGGCACATTATGAAGAGTTTTTATTACATCGGCTAAATCGTATCGAGGGCGTTGCACAAGTCCATACTAGCTTTGAGTTACGAGAGGTCTTTAGCCGCAGCATCGTTTAAGGCATTATGGCATCTTTACAATACTCGCTTGAGTGGGTTGTTATGCAGCCGATAAAATAGCACTATTAAAGCCAGTCCAACGAGTAAACCGATAGCTGCAACCAATAGACCTGCATTAAAATTATCGCTTTGTCCAGCCAAAGCAACCGTTACCAATGGTCCGATAAACTGCCCAAGCGCATAGGCTAAAGTTGCCAATCCTATAAGCAAATTAGAGTAAGCGGGATTGATATTTTTGATGATATTTAAGGTCATTGACACCATACCGACAAAGGTTAGTCCTAAAATAACGGCATTCGCATATAAGCCAAACGCTCCTTTAAACCACAAAGGTAAAAGCATCCCTAGCGCTTGTAATAGAGTTAAACCCATTAAGGTTTTGGTCTCACCAATACGCTTCGCAAGCGCACCCCACAGAGGATTCGACAGCATCGCAAAAATACCAACCAGCAACCAGATAAGTAGCCCAGCATAGCTCTGGATAGTAAGCCGCTGTGCTGCCATAACTGGTAAAAAAGTCGCTGAAGTAATATAACCAAATCCTGCTAATACATAGCTTGCTGATAACAACACTATGGCTTTGGTATGACCGATAACAGCGTTATATAATGAGCGTTTAAAATTAATATAGGTTTGGCGTATAGATCGATGAGTAAGACTGGTCGGCGCATCTGCTATCGTTGACTCGCTAGATACGGCAGCATCGCTATTTGTCGGACGTAGACCGTAAAGTAGCCAGAGTAACGGCAAACTACTCACGCCCGCTACCAGCCAAATAATATCAAAATGATAGCCGAGCAATAACAACCACCAAGTCAATACGGCTGACAGGCTAATACCCACTCCTATCCCAGCATAGTGCAGCGTAGAAAGTATAGAGCGACGCTCATCGCTGAAGCTTTGAATCACTAATGACGAGCTTAAAATCATCGCCACTCCGCTTGCGACACCTGCTAGTAAACGGATAAAGTACCATAGACTTAATGACATTTTTGGTACGACAAGCATCATCGTCGTAATAACACTAACCATCGTCCATAGCATCAGCATTTGCCACGTGTGTCGCTGTGTCACAAATATGGCAATGAGCGCGCCAATAAAATAGCCAATATAGTTAATTGAGGCGAGCCATCCAGCAGTAGCGGTCGACAGCGACATTTGAACCATAATATCAGGTAAGGTCGCTGTAAATAAAAAGCGCCCATAACCCATCACTACCGCCAGACAGTAAAGTCCAATCCAAGCGATAGTGGTTTCATGAGTAATAATAGGGACAATACGGCTTTTGGAGGTAGTCATCATGACGCAGCCAATTTGTGGTTATCAGCACACAATCCTTTGTGTTAAAAACCTATAGATAGCGCTTAAAAGCAGCGATGAAGCTTAAAACTATGACATATTAAGTGCAGGCGCTGAATGCTGGCTAGTATCAGTCTGCCCCAGTATCTGTACTCGTTGGTCGCTAAACATATCCATATCAGGGGCAAGCGTACGCATGAACCGATCAAAATACAACAACTGCTTAGTCAATAAAGCAAAATCACGGGGGAAATGAATACCATGACGTTTGCCGACTTCGACAATTTCGAGCATCATCTGGTTAAGCTCATCGGCCTGCTCTTTACTATTAAAAGGCACCCCACTTGTAAACGTAATGTCTTCTGCCATGATGGTTTTCATCATGCGCTCTAGATCATTTGCTAAGCTCTGGGCATCGACATTACTGCGGCCATGGGTCATCTCCATATCGATCATATGCTGCGCCATCGCTTGATAGTTATTATCTTGCAATGCCTGCATCATCCCCATACAAGCACGCCAGCTTTCAGCCTTTAACTTACCCACAATGCCAAAATCCAAAAACCCAATTCGACCATCGGTTAACAGCATCAAGTTGCCAGCATGCAAGTCAGCGTGGAAACTATTACAAAACATAAGGCTTGCAAACCACGTATTTAACGTATCTGCCATCACTTGCGCTGGATCGTCACAATACTGACGCATAGCCGTCTCATCAATCATAGAAACGCCGTGTAATTGGCTCATAGTCAGGACGCGTTTGGTCGTCAAATCATCATAGACCTCTGGCGCTACTACTTTTGTGTTCCCCGATACGCTCAAAAACTGCTGAAAATCGCGAATATTTTGTGCCTCGCTAATAAAGTCAGTTTCAGCCAACATGCGCAGACGAATCTCATCGATAATCGGTGCAATACTGGCAAACCTCATTGATGGCATAAGCAGCTCAACAATTTTAGTCACGCCGTGCAACACGCCCAAATCCGTTTGCATAATGGTTTCGACTTCAGGCTTTTGTACCTTTAATACCACTTCGTCGCCATTATGCAAACGCGCGGCATGTACTTGAGCGATAGAGGCGGATGCTAATGGTTTTTCGTTAATGAACGCAAACTTATCCGCCAGTGTTTGCCCATCGACTGCCAGCTCAGCTGTCAGTACCTGCTCGATGTAGGTATAAGATAATGGCGTTGTTTGATCCAAACAGTCTTGAAAGGCTTCTACATATTCACGCGGAAACAACGAAGGTGTACTGGCTATAAACTGACCAATTTTGATATAAGTCGTGCCAAGCTGCTCAAAAGTATCTTTTAATAGTCTTGCATCAGGCTTCTCGCCTTTTGCAACTCTAAAGGCAGATAAGCCCGCGACACTGACCGTCTGACGCATACGATTGACCACATTGAACGAATGCTTGAGTAAATGAGGACGATGAATTTTCATAGAAGACAACTATAATTAAGAAACAAAATTGGATAATAAAATATATTGTGTCATTTAATATGTGACACTAAATAAATAGTAAAATAACTAAGCAGCGCACACAGGACAATGTTTGTCTTGCCGATAGCCCATCAGTCGCTGCTGCATCCGGCTACCATCCCACAAAAGCAGCTTATTAATCAGTGGATTTTTGGTTAATCCTAGATACTGTAAAGCAGCATTGGCTTGCAGGTTACCCATAATAGCCGTGGTACTGGCAAGCACTCCAGAATTGGCACAGGTACGTTCATCAATTTCTGCATTATGCGTGACTGAGCCAAAGACGCAGTAGTAACAACCAGTATTTAACTGCGGCTCAAACAATGCCAATTGACCTTGCATGCCAATTGCTGATGCAGTCAATAATGGTATCTGAAAGCGCACACTAATGCGATTAATGATGTCACGTGTGGCAAAGTTGTCGGTACAATCTAGTAAAAGACTGGGCTTACCTGCTGTCATATCAAGCAAATCATAAGCATTGTCTTCATTCAAGCGTGCAACCGTACCGCGAGCAGATATCAAGGGATTAATCTTTTCAAGCATTTCGGCAGCGGTCAACGCTTTAGGCCGACCGATATCTTCAGGTAAAAATAGCGTTTGCCGCTGTAAGTTACTTGCCTCAATCTCATCATCATCAATCAGATGAATTTGCCCAAGTCCTGCACGTACCAAAGTCTCAGAAGCTGGACAACCTAAACCGCCCGCGCCTATCATTACCACACGAGACGATTTCAAGCGTAGCTGCGCATCGACATCCCAACCGTCAAGCAACACCTGCCGTGCATAACGCATCAGCTCATCATCTGATAACTGTTTTGATTCTAACGACTGCACCATATTTGTCACCAACAAATTATTACTATAAACAATAGTCGATAAGAATAAACCAACGACTAAATCTCTCCGAGCGTCACCCGATCATTACCACCAAAGTCCTGCACCGTTTGTACAGTGGTAAAGCCATTACCTGCAAATATTTGCCGGACAGTTGCGCCCTGATCAAAACCATGCTCAAGCGCTAACAGCCCACCTGTACGTAAATATAGCGGCGCTCGCTGCACAATACGCTCTATATCGGCAAGTCCATGATTAGGTGCACTTAACGCACTAATCGGTTCAGCTATTAAGCGTGTTAAATGCTCGTCAGACTCGTCAATATAAGGAGGGTTGGAGACAATCACATCGAATAAGTGCTCGTCTTGAGTAGACAGCTCGTCATACCAGCTGCTTTGTACAAACTCGATATCAGTAACATCATTAACAGCGGCATTGTGTCTAGCAACTTTCAATGCCTCTGCTGATAAATCAACCGCTACCGTTTGCCAACTATCATCTTTTAATTGATATTTTAACTCATGCGCCAAACTGATAGCGATACAGCCTGAGCCTGTTCCTAAGTCTAACAGCCGCTTTGGCTTATTAATATTATCTAAGCTCTTTGGCTGAGACTGTATCCACTTTAATACTTGTTCAACCAACACTTCAGTATCAGGTCGAGGGATTAAAGTGTGCTCATTGACAGTAAAATTAAGCGACCAAAATTCTTGCTGTCCCGTTAAATACGCGAGCGGTGTGCCAGTCTGCATTTTGGCAATGCCATTATTATATCTCTCAAGCTCACTATCAGATAGCTCGTAGTTCTCATCAGTGATTAAAAATGAGCTTGGCTTATCGATGATATATAGCAACCAATCCGTTAGCCAGAATGATGGCAGCGTCCCTCCTGTATCACCATTTGTTAGTTGCTGAATTTGCTGCTTTATTTGATAAATGGTGAACGCTGTCATAGATTACTCATAAAAATACTGTCTAACAATTTAGGACAAAACACAGCTAATCGTTGTCGCTAGTCTGTAGCGCGTGGCGGCTCTTTAGTATCGGTTAGGTTTGGGTTGGTCTTAGTTAAACCAGTCGCAGTATTACCGCCGCTACTATTATCATCGTTGTCACTATAAATATCATCATTGTCACCGATAATAATATGTTTATCGACAAGATAAATCAGTGCCAAAATGGGTATACCGATCGCAAAGGTAAAAATGAAAAAGAACGGATAACTGGTATTATCGACAATAGTACCTGAATAACCACCCAATACTTTGGGTAGCAACGTCATAAGCGATGAGAATATCGCATATTGTACTGCGGTAAAACGAATAGAAGTCAGAGCAGATAAAAAGGCAATAAATACCGCACTTGCAAGACCTGCAGCAAGGTTATCAAAAATGACGGCCAGGTACATATACGGCAAACTACCAGGATGATATGTCAGCAATACAAACAGCAAGTTAGTCGCACAAGCCAATATTGCCCCAACCATCATGGCTTGCATCATACGCAGCTTTTGCGCCAATAACCCACCTAAGAACCCTCCAGCGATCACCATAATGACACCGACTAATTTTACTGCATTGGCAATATCAGTCTTGGTAAAGCCCATATCTTGATAAAAAACATTGGATATTACCCCAGCCACAATATCTGAAATACGATATAAACCAATAAGTGCTAGAAGCAACAATGCTTTTTTGCCATAACGACGAAAGAAATCAGCGATAGGCTCAACCCATGTTGTCTTGGCAACTTCTGCTTCTACAAGGTTCGCTTTTACCAACCCATAACCGATAGCCAAAGCTACTGTCAGACTCAATGCCATACGCACCAATTCATACAAAAACCCTAAAAGCGCACTTTCTGTCGCAGGTAATAATGATCCTAAATTTGCGAATATGAACACAAAACCTATGACTGATAACGCAAATACCAAGACTAGACGTGAATAGTCTGATGTTTTACGTTCAACGCGTACCTGATTGCTGACTGGCTCATGAATAATCAAAGTGGTCGCGACCCCAATTCCCATGACCCCTGCCATAACCCAGTAAGTATTGCGCCACGCTTCATAACTATAAAACGCTTCAGTTGAACCAAAATAATCCGCCAAATATAGCGCGCCTGCCCCAGCGACAATCATACCCAAACGGTAGCCTGCAGTATACATGGCAGACAATACCGACTGTAGACTTGGGGGAGCAAGCTCAATGCGATAAGCATCGATGACAATATCTTGAGTAGCGGAAGAAAAACCAAGTAAAACCGCCCCAACTGCCATATAAATAAGGCTACCTTCATTGGTTGGATTGACACTTGCCATCAGACAAATCGCCACAATAATCATCAATTGAGCAATCAATATCCAGCTACGACGACGGCCCAATAGTCTAGTCAATATAGGAAGTGGCACGGCATCAACCAATGGCGCCCAAATAAACTTGAACGAATACCCAAGCGCCGCCCAACTAAACATCGTTACCACACTGCGATCAATACCAGCCTCACGCAGCCACAGTGACAGGCTTGAAAAAATAAGCAAGATGGGAATGCCAGCGACAAACCCCAAAAACAACATGATAATGGCGCGTCGATCGAGATAGGCTTTTGCCGCCTCTCCCCATGACTTTTTGGCAACTGGGGGGTTTGGAGGCACAGGTTGGACAGCAGACATAACTATTCACCAAAAATTAAAACAAAAAACACAACCACGTACAATTCTTATCAGTCGTTAGTATCAATTATTTGCATCAAAAATTGATAAAAGCTGATTAAATTTGTACAAAGAAAGCCATACTTATAGCAAAATTGAATTATGGTACTTCAGAACGTTTATATTGACTAGACATTCTATCGAAATTTCTGCATTAAAGTTTGATAACTTAGCTTAATAACCCTGAATACCTTATTGCAGTAAACTTATGTATTATCAGCTCACAGAATTATTAACACACATGTGTTGTCTATATAGTATCGTTTACACACTTATTACTCACGTATTTACTGCCTAGAATCATCTTTATCACATTCAAGTGTGGTAATAAAAATAAGACGAAAGCTACTAAAAACTAAGAGTGACTATATCTGCCGTACCTTTCAGACTTAGCAGTTTTTTATATTCCTAATTATCATAAACTGATAGCTATTTCTTATATACAAGAATAATAGATTTGATTTACACTGGTTACCTACTGCATATCTGTACACTTTTATTTTTATATACAGACAGCGTTTGTGTATTTATACAATAGGATTAACTAATGGCAATCGACGTAGTGGTCAATCAGCGGCATCTACAAATCCAGCTCAAACAGCTAGAGACGGTATGGCATACGGTAATCAATGGCTACAACCTAAGTCAAGCAGCGACAGTATTACATACCAGTCAATCAAGCTTATCAAAGCATATAGCAGCGCTTGAAAACCAACTCAAAACCGAAGTGTTCGTCCGACAAGGCAAGCGCTTAACGGGTCTTACGACCATGGGTACAGCGCTTATGCCGCATATTGAGTCTATCTTTGCTGAAATTCGTACGATTGAGAACCTCAGTCTCGATTTTAATAATCCCAATATTGGCACATTGACGATCGCTACCACGCACACACAAGCGCGATATGTTTTGCCGCACGTGGTTAAAGAGTTCAAAGAGCGCTTCCCCAAAGTTAATCTAATTTTGCAACAGGCTGACCCTGAGACCATCGCACAGATGGTAATTCGCGGGCAAGCTGATATCGGCATTGCCACCGAATCGTTACTCCATAACGACTATCTACGCTGCTTTCGTTATTATGACTGGACACATCGCGTCATCGTACCAAGCGACCATGAATTGGCTGGACAAGAATCCATTGACCTACCTACTCTCGCCAGCTATCCGGTTGTCACCTATCACGGTGGTTTTACCGGACGCGGTGCCATTGACAAAACCTTTAGCGAGGCAGGCCTTGAGCCGGATATTGTGCTGGCAGCGCTTGATGCTGATGTGATAAGCACCTATGTCGGTCTGGGTTTAGGAATCGGCATCATCGCTGAGATGGCGTTTGAGCCCAGTCACTATCAAAACCTAACGGCCATTCCTGTCGATCATTTTGGCCGCTTTACCAGTTGGATGGCGGTACGCGATGACGCTGAGATTCGCCAATATGGTCGCGCCTTTATGGAACTGTGCCAACAGCAGTTTGCCAATTAATGAGCAGTTGTTAAATAAAGTATCTCAAACTTACTAGATTTGCTTATGGATGATAAAATGAGGGCTAAAACGTTACTCAACGTTTGATTCATTTTATCTCTGCATGCATTGCTGGATACCTAGATATTTAATAATGTCTGGGTATCGATCATTGCATGTCCATTTGTTCTTCTATAATCAGGTGATACCGCTCATGGAAAAATTCGTAGCGCTCATTATGGCACTTTTTGCCACCCCTTTACTGATTGGCGGCGCTTATCTGCTATCTTTAGGCGGTAGTCCTTACTATCTCTTCGCTGGCGTTATCATACTAACGACCGCTTTTTTATTGTTCAAAAAACATTGGAGTGCTTACGGGCTCTACGCCATCTTTATAGTAGCGACCATGGTATGGGCACTTTGGGAGTCTGGCTTTGATTGGTGGGCGCTGGCCCCGCGCGTTGGCTTTCCACTCATATTTGGTTTGTTGATGCTCCTACCATGGGTCTCAAGCAAAATGCGAGGACCCAAACCTGAAGTCACGCCAAACGCCACAAACAGCACACTAACCACAGACTCCACAAAAAAAAGCCCTGTGTACTATTGGGGTCTGCTTGCAAGCGTGGGCGTAGGTGCCCTGCTCTCTTTTGGTAGTCTGGCAAATAACGCTACTGATAAACTGGGCGAGCTTGATTTATCTGCTACAGATAAAAGCAAGCAAAATGACAGCTCAGATGAGACGTCAGCCAATCTTGGTGACCCGTTATCAAACGGTGAACACACACCAGATGGCGAGTGGAGCGCTTATGGTCGTACCGACTACGGCCAACGCTATTCACCTTTAGATAAAATCAATACCAGCAACGTCAAAGACCTTGAGCTGGCATGGCAAATCCAAACGGGTGACGTTAAAGGTCCTAACGATGTTGGTGAGACCACTTATCAAGCAACGCCCCTAAAAATTGGCAATGCACTATACCTATGTACGCCTCACAACTGGGTCATGGCATTAGATGCTGACTCTGGTGAAACGCTGTGGACGTTTGATCCAAAAGTAGGAAAAAACCTACAACGTCAGCACCAGACATGTCGCGGCGTGTCCTATTACGCGGGTCAAGCGGGCTCTGATCCGGCGCCTGCCCTTGCTAGTGACGAGACAACCAGCACTGTGCAAGTGCAAAAAATTGCTGGCAACACCTTTAAAAACGCCTCCAAGCAGTGCGATGCCAAGATATTTATCCCCACCTCTGATGCAAAGTTATACGCCCTTGACCCAAATACTGGGCAGCGCTGCCAAGACTTTGGTGATGATGGCGCGCTAGATTTGATGCATAACATGCCGTTTAATCAAGCAGGGTATTATTATTCGACGTCGCCACCAGTAGTCGCGGGTGATACCATCATCGTAGCGGGCGCGGTCAACGACAACTATGATGTAAATTCGCCTTCTGGTGTGATACGTGCTTATGACGTCAATACCGGTGAGCTTCTTTGGAACTGGGATTCAGGTGACCCTGAAAACACCGCGCCTTTTGATGTCAACGACCCATCCCAAACTTACAAAACCAGCTCGCCCAATTCATGGGCGATTGCTAGCGCTGATGAAGAGCTTGGATTGGCGTATTTTCCAATGGGCAATCGTACGCCTGACCAGCTTGGTAGCTATCGCAACGCTGCTGAAGAAAAATACGCAACGTCTGTGGTCGCACTAGATATCGAGACGGGTAAAGCACGCTGGGTTCAGCAATTTGTCCATCATGATCTTTGGGATATGGATACCCCTGCGCAGCCAACCTTACTTGATCTAGATACCGCTGATGGCGTACAGCCTGCGTTGGTGGTGCCAACCAAACAAGGTGATGTGTATGTGCTAAACCGAGCGACGGGCGAGCCTATTGTACCGATCAAAGAGCGCCCTGCACCGCAAGGCTATCTTGTGGCAGGCGAGCACGCTGCACCGACTCAGCCTTATTCTGGCTTGAGCTTTGAGCCTGAACCACTCACTGAAAAAGACATGTGGGGTGCAAGCCTCGTGGATCAAATGATGTGCCGTATTGAGTTCAACAAGCTTAATTACGATGGCCGTTATACCCCACCATCAACCAAGGGTAGTCTGATCTATCCTGGTAACTTTGGTACCTTCAATTGGGGCGGTATTGCAGTCGATCCTGAAAATGGCGTGATGTTCGGTATGCCCACATATTTGGCATTTACATCTAAGCTTATCCCTAGAGACACGTTGGGTGATGCAGAGACCAATAAAGGCGAGCAAGGGGTCAATGAAAACAAAGGGGCAGATTATGCAGTAGAAATGGGGCCCTTTTTATCACCGCTAGGTGTACCCTGCCAGCAGCCACCTTGGGGCACGGTCGCTGGTGCGGATTTGGCCACAGGTGATATCGCGTATCAACGTAAAAACGGTACGGTACAAGACCTATCTCCTATTCCTATAAAGTTGGAATTGGGCGTGCCTGGTATTGGTGGACCTATCATCACTAAAGGCGGCGTAGCGTTTTTGTCAGCCGCGACAGAAAACAACTTTCGAGCGTATGATCTAAAAAATGGCGACGTGCTGTGGAATGTTCGTATTCCAGCAGGGGGTCAAGCGACACCCATGACTTACTTAAACTCTAAAGGCGAGCAGATGGTACTTTTGGTCGCTGGTGGTCATGGTTCAGTGGGTACAACCATTGGAGACTATGTCTTAGCCTATAAGCTTGGTGGCCAAGATAAGTAATATCTGCTCATTAGGACACTGATAATTCGATTTATTGTCTTTTTATAATGAGCCTATGAAGAAGCAGGTGACTTAGGTTGCCTGCTTTTTTAGTGCCCTCACATAATGCCAAAATAAGCCATTATCTCCCTACTTCTGACTTAGTTATAAGACCTAACGACCATTATCACCGTGATCATCACCGTGTCTGGATAACGGTTAAGCGAGCTTAAAAACAGCATTAACCGTCTTTGTTAGGATTTATTAACAGTGACTGGGGGCACTTGAAACCAGCCCCAACTATAAGCATATCAATAGCAAATAACTGACAAACGACTGGATAATTTATGAGCACACAAATCCCTTTATCTTTTTTAGACCTAGCGCCCGTCCCTGAAGGTAGCACCATCGCTAAAGGCATTGCACAGACGGTTGAGACCGCTCAGCGCGCAGAAGAAGTCGGCCTCAATCGTTACTGGATGGCAGAGCACCACAATATGCCGGGTATCGCAAGCGCGGCCACCTCTGTGCTGCTGTCACATATCGGCAGTCAAACCAAGCGTATTCGTATCGGTGCTGGCGGTGTCATGCTGCCAAACCACGCCCCCTTGGTCATCGCTGAGCAGTTCGGGACATTACAAGCACTGTATGGTGACCGTATTGATTTGGGCTTGGGGCGTGCTCCTGGTACGGATGGTGCGACCTTCCAGGCACTACGCCGGCAAATGAAAGATGCTGAGCGCTTTCCGCAAGATGTGCAGGAGCTGATGTATTTTTTGGGTAATGGTACAGATAACAGCCCTGTACAGGCGTTTCCTGGTGCCCAATCAAACGTGCCTATTTGGATCTTAGGTTCATCACTATTTGGGGCTACCCTAGCGGCGCATCTGGGCTTGCCTTATGTGTTTGCCTCTCACTTTGCCCCCGCGATGCTTGAGCAGGCCATCACGACCTATCGCGAGCAATTCAAGCCGTCCGCCTATCTTGACAAACCTTACGTCATGATAGCGGCGAACCTGTTACTCGCTGATGATGACGCCACCGCGCATTATCACTTCACCTCAGCACAGCAAAGCTTTGTACGCTTGCGCCGCGGGGAAACAGGCCAAATGCCAAAACCCACTCACGATATGGACAGCATCTGGAGCTCAAGCGAGAAAATGATGGTAGACAACGCTTTATCGGTATCCTTTATTGGCTCTGTTGAGACGGTCAAGCCAAAACTTACTGCGTTTTTAGCCACGTATCAGCCAGATGAATTAATCGTGACAGCAAACGTTTATGATCAGGCCACACGCCTGCGTTCACTTGAACTTACACCTGAGCTAAACTTGTTTACTTTACAACAAGAGGAGACGCTTGCATAATCAAAGATGAACTTTAATGAGATAACGGTCATGGAATCATCTGCTTTTATTGGTTCATCAATATTTCTATATATCGTTGCATTTCTTGCAGTAATGGCCGTTGGAGGTTATCTGACGTATCATACAAGTGCAAAAAGAAAGCAGCATCGTAAAGACAAGCGAGATAGAGACAACTTAAATTGATGTAGCCCAATTTTATACCAAAAAAGCCGTTTTCTCTTATACGAGAAAACGGCTTTTTTAATGGCTGTCATATAGTCGTTCCACTATAAAACAAACACAGTATTACCAATCAATTGACGATCCGAGACTATTTTGTTCTGCTTGCTTTGCAACATATAAAGCAACTGCTGCATCAAAACTGGCTGCACCCACAGACTTAAATAGTGTTACCCCAGCAGACTTAGTCACCTCTTTTTTTAGCGCTCCAGTTACCAACGCTTGTAGATCACCACTGAGATCATCCCATGTCCAGGTACAATCAGAATTATCATGTGCTTGAATCAAATCACCTGCTTCGTGACGGCTACCGGCCAAATCATCAACGACGACCATGCTACTATTTGCAACGACATCGTTACCGATCTCTTTCATTGTCGCTTGATAAGCCCCTACTGCATTGATATGTGCATCTGTTTTAATTTGATCAATACTAAATAAACCTTCCGTCGCACGGGTGGCAACATTAATAATATCAGCATCACGGATCGCATCACCTACCTCTTCGCAGACGCTGATTTCAACATCCCATTGAGCATAATCACGGGCAAAACGGGTTTTAAATTGCGCTGCACCCTCATGGTTTCTGTTCCATAGATATACTGTTTTAATGTCAGGGCGTACTGTCAACACAGCATTTAGTTGTTCATAAGCCATACCGCCACAACCGACGACAGCGACACTTTGACAATCAGGCTTTGTCATATACTTAGTAGCGATACCTGATAATGCAGCGGTGCGCACTTGAGTGATATAAATGCCATCCATAATGGCCAATATCTCACCAGTATCATTATTTGATACAGTAATAATGGCAGTGGTCGTTGGCATATCACGGCTAGGATTATCAGGGCAAATGGTGACAAGCTTTACGGCGGTATACTCTTTTTCACCATCATAGATAGTTGCTGGCATTGATAAGTGCGAGCCTGAGCTATGCTCTTTATCTTCGCCAAAAGTCTCAATGACTAAACGTTCAGGCGCCTTTACCCAATTAGGATGCGCCGCTTGCTGATGTAATAGCTCTTCGATGGCATCAATAGCTGCTTGCATATTGAGATGTTCGGTCACTACCGCTTGATTTAATAATTGCACTATGAGCACTCCTTGCTGGTTAAATTTATAATCGTATTTATTATGGCGTTGTTGCTACTTTCATTTATTGGATACTTAGTTACTCAGTTACTTAATTACTTGCTTGAATACTTAGTTACTTGCTTGAGTGAACGTATTTTCTCTATCTTGTCATAAAACATGACTGCTATATCAATCCTAACGCCCGTAACATCGCCGCGCCAATCGCCATCCCAAGCATTCCTACTACCGTGGTAAAAGCAAGAATATTGGCGGCGAGCACATCATTGCCTCCCATTGCCTTTGCCATTACATAACTGGCAGCGGCGGTCGGTGATGCAGCCATCAAAAACAACACACCCATATGTACACCCGTCAGTCCAAAGCCTAATCCTACCGCGATAGCGACTATTGGTGCAATAACAATACGACCGATACTGGCTTGCATGGATAATCCTGAAGGATGCAGCATCGACTTTAAATCAATACTGGCCCCAGCGCAAATTAAGGCCAATGGCAATGCCACCGCTGCTAATAAATCGCCAGTCGTATGGATAACGCCAGTAAGTGGCGGCAGCATAAGAGCCTTATAAGCAAAAGCGGCCAATAAAGCGATGATTAATGGATTGGTAAATAGTTTTTTGACAATCATGGTGCTGCGGCTGATCCATGTATCATCGACGCTTTTGGACACACGGCTAAGGGTGATGACAGCTAAAATATTAAACAATATCGTCACCACGCCCATATAGACCGCACCAATACTTAAACCGCGCTCTCCGTAGGCGTTGGCAACTGTCGCCAACCCGATAATCGCCATATTACTACGAAATATACCTTGTACAAACACCCCTTGATCCGCTGGACGACTCACAAAACGCTTGGCATAAACCTCTGCACCAATAAACAAGATAAAGGTCACCAAAATACCCGCGACTATCAGCGTGATTTGTTTGCCATAATCAACCTCACTATCGACCACGCTAAAAAATAGCAAACAGGGCAAACAGTAATTAAAGACAAAGTTTGAGGATTGATCAATAAAAGCCTGACTCGCCTCGCCGCGTCTTTGCATAAAAAAACCCAACCACATTAAGGCAAGGTTGGGCAGTACAATAGTAATCGCAAAAACAATAGCTTCGATCATAGATAAGCTCAGATTAGTCATGTGCTCAAAGCGATGTCATTGAAGGCATGAGCACATACTTATTATAGGTCAGATTAAATAATAGTGGAGTAAAATATTATAGAGTGTACTACATCTTTATTTATGATCTGGTTTTTTTACCCACTTACCATCAGCATTTTTTTCGTAGACATTTTCGACGGCTGCCCATGCCGTCGCAAACCAGCGAGACTCATCATCGTACTGCTCACTTGCACTATTGAAGGCTGCACGAAAAATTTCTTGTGCATGTTTGGGTAAATTGTCTTTTACCGCATCTGGTAAGTCTGATAAATTATCATAAGGCATAACGTTACTCCTTATTTATATTTGACTAGTATTATTTCTTACTAAACCAAAGTATAACAGTACCAAGCTGTTTTTAAATTGTTAAACATATAAACAGAAAAAAACCCACAATAAAAGATTATTGTGGGTTTTTCTACAGACTGCAAATGTTGATGCGCTATCTAAGTGTTAACGCACTATTATCAGTCATGTACTATTATTAAGAACCTAATGCCGCTTTTGCTTTTTTCTGCTTTTTGACAGTCATCGCCAACAGTTGAACGGCAGCAGGAGTCACACCGCTTACGCGCCCAGCTTGAGCTAAGGTCGAAGGACGCACTTGTGTAAGCTTTTGCACGATCTCATTTGATAACCCTGACACAATACTATAGTCAAAATCCTCAGGCAATTTAGTATTCTCTAAGCGCTTCATTTGTTCAATCTCATCAGACTGACGATCAATGTAGCCTGCGTATTTGACAGAAATCTCAATCTGCTCACCTACTTGCGCATCGACTTGTGAATCAGTAATAGCAGCGATATCAGCAAAGTGGATTTGTGGACGTTTCATCAAGTCAAAAGCGGTCGCCTCTTTGCTAAGTACCTCGCCTGTTTGCTCAGTAACTTTTTGTCCCAAAGCATTAGCAGGGGTTGCCCACATATCCTTTAAGCGTGAGGATTCTGTCGCAATGGCTTCCATCTTTTCTTGATACGCTTGCCAGCGCTCATCATCAACCAAGCCAAGTTTACGACCAGTCTCCGTCAGACGCTGATCCGCATTGTCTTCACGCAGTAGCAAACGATACTCAGCACGGCTAGTAAACATGCGATACGGCTCGGTAGTACCGTGCGTAATCAAGTCATCGACTAGCACGCCAAGGTAGGCCTCATCACGGCGCGGTGTCCATGTCTCAAACTCGCTATTATTAGTAGTAACTAATGCCGCATTGGTGCCTGCAAGCAAACCTTGCACGCCAGCTTCTTCATAACCCGTCGTACCATTGATTTGACCTGCAAAATATAAGCGATCAATAGATTTGGTCTCAAGGGTTGGTTTTAGATTTTGTGGATCAAAATAATCATACTCAATCGCATAACCGGGACGGGTAATATGGGCATTCTCAAGCCCTTTCATACTATGAATAAATTCAAGCTGCACATCAAATGGCAAGCTGGTTGAGATACCATTTGGATACAACTCATGCGTGGTCAAACCTTCGGGCTCAATAAAAATCTGATGACTGTCTTTGTCAGCAAAGCGGTGAATCTTATCTTCAATGGATGGACAATAGCGCGGGCCTACACCTTCAATTTTGCCAGAGAACATCGGTGAGCGCTCGAGGTTTTCACGGATGATGTCATGGGTGCGTGCATTAGTATGCGTAATATAACAATTAACTTGCTCAGGGTGCATAGAGACATCACCCATATAGCTCATCACTGGTAGTGGCGTATCACCTGGCTGCACCGTCATTACACTAAAGTCTACGCTACGCGCATCAATACGTGCAGGTGTACCTGTCTTTAGGCGCCCTACTGGCAGCTTTAGCTCACGCAAACGATCTGCCAACTTAATAGAAGGCTGATCCCCTGCACGTCCGCCTTTAGAGTTCTCAAGACCTATATGAATAACCCCGCCTAAAAACGTTCCCGAGGTCAAAACGACGGTTTCAGTCTTAAAAACAATACCAGTAGAGGTGACAACCGCAGTCGCACGGCCGTTTTCTACCAAAATATCATCAGCACCTTGTTGAAATAAATCAAGATTGGGCTGATTTTCAAGCGTCGCGCGTACGGCAGCTTTATACAAAATACGATCCGCTTGGGCACGGGTGGCGCGCACGGCAGCGCCTTTGCGGCTATTTAACACGCGAAACTGGATACCTGCCTTGTCTGTCGCTAGTGCCATAGCACCGCCGAGCGCGTCAATCTCACGCACCAAATGCGACTTCCCGATACCGCCAATCGCTGGATTACAGCTCATTTGACCCAACGTCTCAATATTATGCGTCAACAGCAGGGTCTGCGCGCCCATACGTGCAGATGCTAAAGCAGCTTCTGTACCAGCATGACCGCCACCGATCACTATCACGTCGTAATGTTTTGGGTATTGCATGTAAGCCTCGCTTGAATGACAAAGTTTTTGACGATAAATAACTGATTTCAACAATTATTTATCGCGCAATGAATGGTCGTCAATCGTATTTTAAGAACAGATGGGAGTATTGTTAAAAACTGGTATCTTTAAAAACAGTTATCTAAATAAAGATACTAAAAAACAGCTGCTAATTATAACAATTTTTGCGCACTTAAAAAACGTTGCGTCAAAAACGATTAAAATTAACTTATCGTTGTAAAATTTAGGCTATAAGAGCCAGTTACTTACCAACCAGTTAACGATTAGTGACCCTCATCATTTTAGTTTGCATTGTTGCCAGGACTTAACGGTACAATACGATCTGCTTGATTGCTAGCTAGCATATGATGGCTGCCATAGCCTTCTGGATTGATCTGCAAATAAGCATTCATCTGGCCAATAGCATCACCATCGTTACTGGCTAAAATATACTCTTTTATCATATCAACAGGTGGTAATGGTAAGTTTTTGAGTAGGGCCAAACGCTGATCGTTGTCGCCTTTATTGACGACCAGCTCAATAAGCTGGCGCGCATCAATGGGTAAATCTGGCGTATTTTGCGCCAGCAATGCCAAATGATAAGCGCCCGCTGTGTCTTGATCAGCTACCACTCGCTGCTCAATGGCAACATAAGTCGCTTCTGTAGCACCGCCTGCCACACTCAGTTGATGAATACATCTAAGTGCAGAGTTTGGCTCATTGCCTGCCATCTCAATAAGGCGTAGAGACTCAGCTTTTAGATGTTCACGGCGCTTCTCAATGGCAGTTTGTTCTGTCGCTTCTTGCTGCTTAGCTGAGGCATCTTGTTTTGATTGGTCATTCATAAGTATCTCTTATTATCTAAATTGTATGTATCTTAACCACTATATGGGGCTAAAACCGATAAAAACAACAAAGTACATAGACAACAAAAACCCGAGCAACTATATCAGTTACTCGGGTTTGCAATGCCAAAAAATACAAATCACTTATTTAAACAATAAAGTAGTTTTGGACAACAAAGTGGTCCAAAAAAATGTAGATCATTAAGCAGCAGGGCTGTTTGCTTCAACCAACGGCTTAAGCTCACCTGATTGATACATCTCAAGAATGATATCTGATCCGCCCATCAACTCACCATCAATCCATAACTGTGGAAACGTTGGCCAGTTACCAACTTTCGGTAACGTCGCACGGATTTCTGGATTTTCCAAAATGTTAACAAACGCGAATGGACGACCAATTTGGGTCAACACTTCAATAGAACGTGCTGAAAAACCACACTGCGGAAATTGCGGTGTGCCTTTCATATATAAGATAACTTTATTGTCTTTAATTTGATCACGAATCAATTGTTCAACATCGTTTGCAGCGGTATTCGGGGTTTGTTCACTCATAAAAGCTCCTATTGATTAAAGCGGTTCATTAAAATAGACATCAATACAAAATAATTGGATGAAGAGTTGCTTCATACATGGGGCAACCATTACAGTATTGCAAGTCACGTACTTTTCAGTTTGGCCAATTTTTGTACGAATAAAATTAACTGGGTTCGACAACAGTGGGAACCAATAATACCACGGCGCTGGCCATAATCCCTTCTTGTCGACCGGTAAAGCCAAGTTTTTCTGTCGTCGTGGCTTTAATGCTGACATTGCTAATGACCGTTTGCAAATCACTGGCGATATTTTCGCGCATAGCCAGGCTATGAGGAGCAAGTTTTGGGCGCTCACACATCACCGTAATATCGGCATTACCTAACATGTAACCTGCTTCTTGAACTTTACTATAGACATAGCGTAGTAACACCCTTGAATCCAAACCTGCATGGGCTGCATCCGTATCTGGAAAGTGCTGACCAATATCGCCAAGCGCTAATGCACCTAATAGCGCGTCTGCAAGTGCATGTAGCACCACATCACCATCTGAATGTGCCAGTAAGCTATGACTGTGCTCAATAGGCACGCCCGCTAGTATGACATATTGTTGTTGCTGACCATTGTTATGAAACGCGTGGACATCAATACCCTGACCAATTTTTATCATTACTATTCCAAAATAAGCGTGATTAAAATAATTTAAAACTACTATCTGAATTTTACAAGCAGTAAGATGCCATAGGTCGCCATCAGTTTCAATTAGCTGGTATAATATAGCCCTTATTTTATCATCATATCTACTCTAAAAATAAACTGAATCCAAAAGATAAAATGACGTTGCGTCATCTTAAACGTTGAATAAAGTATAAAAAGTTGAGCCGTTCTATGTCAGTCATGCCAAATACATCAAGCATACCCGTTTCTGTTTCTTTCAGCGCCCAGCGCCCTCTGACGCTCGCTGATATCGACAATCCAAGCACCAAGCATGTGATCGTTGGCATGTCAGGTGGTGTCGATTCTTCTGTATCAGCCGTCCTACTCCAGCAAGCAGGCTTTAAGGTGGAAGGGCTGTTTATGAAAAACTGGGAAGAGGATGATGGCACCGAATACTGTACAGCTATGGACGACTTAGCCGACGCGCAAGCAGTGTGTGACAAAATCGGTATTAAATTGCATACAGCCAACTTTGCCATGGAATACTGGGATCGCGTATTTGAGCATTTTTTAGCGGAATACAAAGCTGGCCGCACGCCTAATCCTGACATCTTATGTAATAAAGAGATCAAATTTAAGGCGTTCTTAGATTATGCCCTAACCCTTGGTGCTGATTATATTGCCACCGGTCACTATACACGCCGTAGTGTCAATTATACCAATGCCGATGGTACGCTCGTTGCACAGCTACTGCGCGGACTCGATAACAATAAAGACCAAAGCTACTTTTTACATGCGGTTGGCGGTGACAAAATTGCCAAGACCTTGTTTCCAGTTGGTGAGCTTGAAAAACCAGTCGTACGTCAAATTGCTGAAGAACATGATCTAGCTACCGCTAAAAAGAAAGACTCGACGGGCATTTGCTTTATTGGTGAGCGTCGTTTTAAAGACTTCTTGCAGCAGTACTTGCCTGCCCAAAAAGGCGATATTATCACTGACGATAATAAAGTGATTGGCACTCATGATGGGTTGATGTATTACACGTTAGGTCAGCGTGGCGGTATCGGTATCGGCGGTGTTAAAGATCGTCCAGAAGAACCATGGTTTGTACTAGCAAAAGACTTGGACAAAAACCGTTTGATCGTTGGTCAAGGCCACGCGCATCCGATGCTCATGAGTAATGAGCTGCAAGCTTATAAGCTCGACTGGATTGATGGTCTGCCACCTACGGATATATTTAGAGCTGAAGGTTTACGTTGCATGGCAAAATCGCGCTATCGTCAACCAGATCAAGCCTGCCATGTATTTGCAGTAAATGCTGACGGCACTGAAGTCCGCGTCGTGTTTGATGAACCGCAACGTGCAGTCACTCCAGGTCAATCAGCAGTCTTCTATATTGACGAGGTTTGTTTAGGTGGCGGCGTGATTGCATCTATTGATGCGCCTTGTGGGTTTTAAGACTAATCATTATTTATCAGTGCTCGTTATCAATTAATATTTTCTAGATATGTTTGTGGGATATTTCATGACTGGCCGTTTCATTCCTGTTTTTAACATTGTAAAACCTTATTCAACATGGAAAAAACATGTCATTGCTTTTGTCGTTATTACCACACCTTTAATGGCGCAAGCTAACCCTACAGGTTTTGGAAAATTTACTCGCGACACAAATACGATCGCAGGTAGTATTGCTTCAGGTACTTACAGAACAGCAGCAAATGCTACTGGTAAGTTTAAGGTTACTGCAGGACCGTCAAACGGTTATAACGGCTCTAGTGTTACAGTTGGAGACAACGGTGTTGAAATTAAAAATGAGTCCAACGCTGGTAGCGACAGAGATAAATTTACCTATACGATAACTATTACGCCTGATGACATCACTTCTTTACATACCATAAAAATTGGTCAAACCAGCTATACCACAGGTGGTAACTCTGAGATTGCCCGCCAAACACTAAGTTTTACTGAAAACACTCAGATCAACCTGCCTGTACAAGCGACGGTTAGAGAAAATCCCGATGTTGGCTACTTTTTTGGTGCCATGGGTGATTACTTTATGGGCAAAAAACTGGCAGGAAATAGTTTTAGTTCCAATAATACGATAAGTCGACCACAATTGCGTGTTGATAGCTCAAATGGTGGGGATAGTGGTTTGTATTATTATGGAATCACTGCACTTAACGGTAGCGGCAATAGCAGCTCGTTTACGCCTACTACCAATGCTAATGGACAAGTATCTTTTGCATCTGGTCAAAAAAGAGGTACCTTGCCCCCTACGCCTACCTTTACCAATATTCTAAAAGAAACCTCTACCAACCCCAATAACCAAAACACGTATGCTTCTCTCAATACCAGCACCGTTATCCCTAATAACGGTAGCTACGTCAGCTATGGGATTGAAAACTCAAAAAGCAATTATGTAGTCGCAGTTAGGAATGCAGAGTCTGTAACTTTAACGTACGAAGGTATCATGAAAGGCAATAGTGCTATTGAGGCCGATGTAGTTGGTGAAAGTTATAATGAGTGGATTAGCTTTGGAGTAGAGAGCGAACCATATTACTATGTTTTTTCTGGTATAGTATTTGGTGACAATGGCGGTATTACTGCTGCAGAGGCAGATGCTAGTAACGCAAACATAACAAGCGGTGCCTACAGCAACAAACCTAATTATTTCAATGGTCTATTTAACAGCGCTTCTGAATCTGGTATTGCTGGTAGCATAGTCAAAATAGTCAATAACTGTGATAACCCAACCATAACTTACGCCACACAATCTGTAGAAAAGTCCGGCAACGCTATTGGCAAATATCAAATTAAAATACCTATTACTAACTTAAATGGCCAAGGTAATGTTTGCCTTTTAGAAGAAAGAAGCGACACTATTTATCCTATTCGTACGACGACTAATAAAAAGGCTATTACGTTAGAGAATGCGAAATATGAGTATCAAAACAATAACTTTGGTAGAGTTATTGATCAAAACGTAGCTTTAGTGCTAGAAAAAGAACAGGCTGCTAATGACTGCAAAGTGACTGATATTACCAGTCTCACTTATAGCAAAGACCCCCTTTCTAGCTCAGAGACTGGCGCAGGCGCAGATATTAAGCCTGGGAATTGCATTGCTTATAAGATTACTGCGACCAACCGTGCCAATATCGATATTAACAATTTCATCATGCACGACATTCTGCAAAAAAAAGGCGACAACAACGCCGCAGTAACGTCGAAACTCGCTGATCCTAGTTATCAGGCAAGCGATTATGCGAACGATAGTGTGCCAATCGGAGAAAACGGAACAGTGAAAACAGTACCTTTAAACTTAAGTGCCAAAACTCATCGTAGTTTTTACTTTAATACTCAGTATGGGACAACGCAATCAGATACTGTCAATACACCTTAAATATAAAGTTATATGAATAGACGGGTTTTTTACATTCACATTTCTGCTATATTACGCGCAACTATTTTTACCCCGTGCTTATATAGCAATTTTTAGTAGCTACACCTTTGCAATTTTTTATCTCATAACTATCGAGGCATCACTATGACTCCACTTACCGCACTCTCCCCAATCGACGGTCGTTACGCATCCAAAGCCGACAGCTTACGTCCTTATTTGTCTGAATTTGGCTTGATCAAAGCACGCGTCACCGTTGAGATTCGCTGGTTACAGTCATTGGCGGATAATAGCGCAATCGGTGAATTATCAGCATTTGATACAGATACCAATGCCTTTTTAAATAGCATTGTTGATGACTTTAGTGAAGCGGATGCACAAGCAATCAAAGACATCGAAGCAACGACCAATCACGATGTAAAAGCGGTTGAGTACTTTATCAAAGACAAATTTCGTGGTCAGGATGCCTTAATTGACTCACTTGAGTTCATTCACTTTGCCTGTACTAGTGAGGACATTAACAACTTATCGTACGCATTGATGCTAAAAGATAGCCGCGAGCTTGTGGTTGCAAAAATGCAGCAAGTGACCGACAGTATCGCCGACCTAGCCATTGCGCACGCCGATCAGCCAATGCTCTCACGTACTCACGGTCAAACTGCCAGCCCAACGACACTAGGTAAAGAGATGGCAAACGTGGCTTATCGCCTCGCCCGCCAAATCAAGCAAATTGGTCAGGTTGAGCTACTTGGTAAAATCAATGGCGCAGTCGGTAACTATAACGCGCATTTATCAGCCTATCCTGATGTAGACTGGGCTATGCATGCAGAGCAATTTATTAATGAGCGCCTTGAGCTGACCTTTAACCCTTATACGACGCAAATCGAGCCACATGACTATATCGCCGAGTTGTTTGATGCTGTAAAGCGTTTTAATACGGTATTGATCGATTTTAACCGTGATATTTGGCAATATATTAGCTTAGGCTATTTTAAGCAGCGTCTAAAGGACGGTGAAGTTGGCTCATCTACCATGCCGCATAAAGTTAATCCCATTGATTTTGAAAATTCAGAAGGCAACTTGGGCGTGGCCAATGCCATGCTCGCACATTTGGGCGAAAAACTGCCGATCTCACGTATGCAGCGCGATCTATCAGACTCGACCGTACTACGTAATATCGGTGTTGGTCTGGCGCAAAGCATGATTGCATTTGATGCTTGCCTAAAAGGCGTAGGCAAACTTGAATTAAATGCGCAGCGTTTGAATGATGACCTTGACCAAGCACAAGAAGTATTGGCAGAGCCGATTCAAACGGTCATGCGTCGCTACCGCGTTGAGAACCCTTATGAGAAACTCAAAGCCCTAACTCGTGGCAATGCCATGACTCGCGAAGCGATGCTAACGTTCGTTGACAGTGACGAGTTGGCAGCCGTTAGCGATGCTGATAAAGCACGTCTACGTGAGCTCACACCAGCGACCTATACTGGTAATGCCGCTGAGCAAGCACGCGCTATTAAAGACTGGATTGCCAAGCTTTAGTAGCAGTTAAGCTAATACTAAAAAATAGGAGCGTGCAAAATGATTTACACGCTCCTATTTCGATAATAGTACTGTCTTACTAAGTTTTTATCTTAATAAGTGATAACCTTACTTTGAAAACTATGATTGATTTTAATTCAAACTCCATAGTCGATAAGTAAGGTTTTACTTTTTATCCTTTTTATCATCGTCGTCACTGTCACCTGGTATGATGGCTTTGCCGACCGCAACCGTACCTTTGACCACGCCTTTGGTGGTTTTATAGGCAACTTTAGCAGGTACCGTTACTATCTTATGTACACAAGCTTGAAGGAAGAATACGCTTGCGATAATGACGATAAATTGTAATTTTTTCATAAATGTCCTACGATTAATGGGATGTTCTGATATGGGATGTTTTGTTAGTAGTCACTAGTACTGTAATACTAGCGACTGTCATACTCTGTATCAGATAGGCGATAATCATAAACTATTAAAACCGTCCTATAAAGCACTCCTTACTATTAATCTTATACCCATTTTTAAATATGGATTTACCAATGACCACAATTCCTCTTTGTTTACCCGACTCTATTACTCCCGAGCAGTTCTTGAACGAGTATTGGCAAAAAAAACCGTTACTTATTAAGCAAGGTTTACCGCAACTGATCGATATGTTTGAGCAAGAAGATATGCTCGATCTTGCTTTGGAAGAAGATGCTTCAGCGCGCCTATTGACTCAAGCTACGACTAAGCAAGAAGGCGAAGCGCAATGGCAACTCAAAAAGAGTCCGCTAATCGAAACAGATTTTGCTAATTTGCCAAAACAGTGGACCGTGTTAGTACAGAATATGGAACAGTGGTCTCCTGAGCTTGGAAAGCTTTGGCAAGCATTTGACTTTATTCCGCAGTGGCAACGCGACGATATTATGGTCTCGTACGCGCCTGCAGGCGGCTCAGTCGGCAAGCACTATGATGATTATGATGTGTTTTTGGCACAAGGGTTTGGGCCGCGCCGTTGGCAGCTCGGTAAGTTTTGTGACAAAGACACTGAGTTTGTCGCAGATGAGCCGATTCGACTTTTTGATGATATGGGCGAGATTATCTTTGATGAGATATTAGAAGCGGGTGACGTACTTTATGTACCACCAAAACTCTCGCATTTTGGGGTAGCACAAGACGACTGCCTGACGTTTTCATTTGGCTGTCGTCGTCCAAACCTTATGCAAATCATCGACAGCATGGCCGATATCGCGACCAACGACAGCGATTTATTTGTCCCAATGCTACTGCCGCAAGCGCTACAAGCATCAGGTGAACTACAAGCAGATAGCATTGGTGCGATTAAAAAACAGCTATTACAAATGCTGCAGTCTGAGCGCGGTGACGACATCATTCGTCAAGCCGTGTCTGAAGTGGTGAGCAAACGTCAATACGATGCGCTGGTTCCAGAGGAGACATTGGAGACTGACGAGCTGATGCAAGCGTTATCTGATGGGGCAACACTGCAGGCAGATTATAGTAATCGCCTACTCTATAGCCAAAATGACAATGACATCACGCTATATGCCAATGGTCAACGCCTTGATGGTATCGATAAGGCAACAGCGGCCATACTAATACGATTGGCAAATGGCGAGCATCTGCGTTATCAAGATGTTGCAGATGTCGATCCAGACGAGTTAAGCGAATGGCTTGAGAATGGCTGGGTGTGGCTGGATTATTCTGAGTAGCCTTTAATGAGGCTGTACAAACAGCTGACTGATACGAAATCAGCATTATATAAAAAAACCGATAACTGAGCCTTCAGATATCGGTTTTTTGTTATCTAACATATGGTTAAATCAGAAAAAAGTACGCCCAAAGACCGATTATAAAGGTGGCAATAATATTCAATACCACACCTGTACGAATCATCTCTGACTGTTTTATCAGACCAGTACCGAAGACAATTGCGTTCGGCGGCGTCGCTACCGGTAGCATAAAGGCGCACGATGCACCAATACCGATGACCAACACTAGCACCTCATGTGGCAAGCCCATCTGTTCAGCGATAGCAGCGAATACTGGCACCAATAGCGCTGCGGATGCTGTATTAGATGCAAACTCTGTTAAAAAGATAATAAATGCTGAAATTGCAATCATCACCAAAATAATAGGCGCCGAGGATAAAGCGTTAGCGACTGTTTCACCAAGCACTAACGATGCACCAGAGACTTTTAACACTGTCGATAACGCAATACCGCCACCGAATAGCATGAGTACGCCCCAGTCAGTATTATCTGATACTTGTTTCCAAGATACCAAGCCCAAGCTAACCACCGCTGCCGCTGCGGACAAGGCAATAATAGCATCAGTGTCGGCAATATCGAGTGCGGCACCAATTTTTTTGGAAAATATCCAGCTAAGTGCTGTTATGATAAAGACAATAATAGTCAATACACGTGGTTTGTTCCATTTGATAGGTGCTTCTTGTGCAACCGTAACTTTACGGTTTAGATTGGGTTTGAGCACAAAGTACATAGCACCTAACAATAATGGCAATAGCACCAACATCATCGGCACGCCAAACTTCATCCAATCGACAAAAGCAATGTCCAAGGCTTTTGCAGCGATAGCGTTAGGCGGTGAGCCGACGATAGTACCCAGACCACCCAGGCTGGCAGAATAAGCGATACCTAATAATACAAACACAAAGGTACCACGATCTTTTTCACGATCGACCTGCGTTAAAATACCAAGGGCCAATGGCAACATCATTGCAGCAGTCGCTGTATTCGATATCCACATTGATAAAAATGCGGTCACGCCGAATATTAAAAAGACCGCTGTGCCAAGATTACCACCAGACATCGATAGTATCTTGAGGGCAATTTTTTTGTCCAACTGCTGGACATGTAGAGCTGCCGCCAAGGCAAAACCACCAAAAAACAGATAGATAATCGGACTTGCAAAGCTTTGTAACCCTATTTTTGCATCAAATTCAGGTATACCGATTAGTGCGCCTACCACCACTACTAAAAGAGCAGTAATCGTTACGTGTACCGCTTCAGTTAGCCATAATACGCCGATAAAAAACAGCATAGCGAGGCCTTTATTAGCATTTATATCAAACGATAATACGTTGTATATAACCATACTAATAATCGCAGCAACGGCGACCACTATCAGCCCTTTACCCGTACCTTTTGGAAAGGTATCGGTAAATAAATACTCATTGCCATCATCAGGAAGATGGCTATCTAGTTTTTGCTCTGACATAAAGTATCCTTATTGCGCCCAGAGACATTATTGAAAGTCATAAAAATGAAAACGTACTTTGATAACTAGTTATACTTTTGTAGCACTGTTAAAAATACGTGGCTATAATAACAGAGTTTGGTCTGACAGTATTTTTGTTATAATTACAAAAAGCGTTGTTTTTAAAATACATTAATTATTTTTTGACTACTAATACTCCTTGTATTCTCTACTTATTCAGCGTTACACATCGTCACCAAATTGGTTCAGTCCAACGCTATACAAGCACTCAAAGATTACTCATACTAACTGAGTAGATTAATATGACTCATATGAATAATATTAATTCAGTGATATGAGTAACTTTTATAGAATGTTGTAGCTGTGCTATAAGACATTAAGATAAAAAGGAGTATCCCATGGCTAATCGTGAAAAAGCCGACGCAACCACTAAAATGGCACCGAAAGATATTAATCAAGATGGTCTTGATAAAGAAGATCAACAGCGTACTGATGATTGCGTGCTTGATATGATGCAAGGTTTGCATGAGCATGAAGATCATGAAGAAGACAAGGAAAAGTAAAAGCTGTATCTATAGCTTACATACAGGTCTTGTTTGATTTATCAATATAAATAAGAGCGTCTATCGTTTCGGTAGACGCCCTTGTCGTATCGGATCTCTCGTTTCTGGCAAACGATCCGAAGCACGGTTATAGACAATTGCAGCTATCAAGACAATACTTACTGGCAATAAGAGTGCGCCATATCCGACGCTAGCGTATAAGAATGCTCCTACAACGCTGCCGCCACAAAAGCAATACCAAATAATGGCCTGAAAGCCAAGCGTTGGCTTACTGATTGGTCGTCCTGCCAGCCAATTACCAATCGCTGCCCCCATATCTGATGTCAAGCCTGTCAAATGTGTGGTACGAATTACCGCGCCGCTATAAGTCGCTACCATCGCATTCTGTAATCCACAGGCCATTGCCGCAGTCAACTGTCCTAGATAATCGTGCTGTTGATAAAGCCAGTAACTAAGCAATAGTAAAGCTGCTTCAATATACAGCGCACGCCCATAACGTCTCCCTAATTTTAAAGAGGTTTGTCCAATGACAAAGCCGCTCATTATCGCGCCTGCTAAAAAAGACAATAATAGAGCCCCGATATATAAGATACTACGTAGGTCTAGATAGGCGATTGCTGCTGCAAACAAACTCACGTTGCCTGTGACGTGTGACACAGATAATCTAGCAAAGCCCATAAGTGCTGCAGTATTGACACAACCAGCGCTAAACGCTAGTACTGCCCCGCCCCATAATATCCACTTTGGTAGTTTGGTTATCATCTCTATCGCTTAAAGGCTTGTCATAAAAAAGGTAATAGTATAATCAAAAAAGACAGCCAATTGGCTGCCTTTGATATATTAAAAAAGATAGAATCTATACATAAACACTATTATTTTGGCTCTTCATCAAGCATCATCAATTGCTCACTAATAGCGACCGTATTGAATCCTGCATCAACAAACATGATTTCACCAGTAATACCAGATGCCCATGGCGAAAGTAAAAATAACGCCGCATTACCGACTTCCATCTGATTGATATTGCGCTGTAGTGGTGCTATTTTTTCACTAATATCAAGCATTTTACGAAAAGATTTGATACCACTGGCTGCAAGAGTACGAATAGGTCCTGCTGAGATGGCGTTGACACGAATACCCTCACCGCCCATCGAAGTCGCTAAATAACGCACACTGGCCTCTAAGCTGGCCTTAGCCATGCCCATGACATTGTAATTTGGAAGTACTGAAATACTACCTTCGTAAGTCAACGTCAGCATAGAACCATGACGCATAGCCAGTAATTCGCGAGCAGCTTTAGCCAATGCCACAAAGCTATAGCTTGAGATATCATGAGCGATATGACTGCCTTCACGAGTAGTGGCGCTAACAAAATCACCATCTAGCTGGTCCATTGGTGCAAAACCGATCGCATGGACCACGCCATTTATACCATCACCCCAATGATTACTGACTTGTTCAAAACAAGCTGCAATAGAGTCATCTGAAGCCACATCGCACTCTAACACTAAGTCAGCTTCAAACTTCTCAGCTGCCATGTCGACACGCTTTTTAATCTTATCGTTTGGATAAGTGAGGATCAATGATGCGCCCTCACGATGTAACGCTTCTGCAATAGCCCATGCGATAGATAACTTGCTTGCAATCCCAGTTACGACGAAACGTTGTCCTTGCAGTAGCATAATATTTCCTTGTGAATACATTAAAGTAATGAAAGTTGAGGTAAAGTGATTCAACTGATCAATGACGCTACAATAAGAAAAGTAGCAAATGTCATCATAAAAAGATAGCTTATTATACACGATTCAAATTAAGTAAACAGTCGTAAACTAATATCGATTTATATTTACTCTCATATATCAGGCGGTTTAGCATCGTCTATAGCGGTATGAAGTTGCACCGATTTCAAGTATAATCGTAGCCCTTCCCAGCTTGCACATTTTTATAAAAATCCTTTATAACGGTTGTTTATGACCAAGGATTTAGCGTTAAGCTACACCTACATTTTGGATGGCTGCCAAACCTATGAGTAACACCCCAACAATAACTTCAAAATATCAAGAAAGTATCGAATCTTATCGTCAGTTGATTGGCTCAACAGGCGAGGATTTGTCTCGCCCTGGCCTTGAGGATACTCCTGAACGTGCGGCAAAAGCTTTTGCTCATTTAACCCAAGGCTATCATCAAAGCTTAGATGAAGTCGTCAATGATGCCGTATTTCCATCGACCAATCGTGAGCTAGTATTGGTACAAAACATTGAATTTTATTCGCTATGTGAGCATCATATGTTGCCTTTTCATGGTATCGCTCACATTGGATATTTGCCCAATGGATATGTTTTAGGATTGTCAAAATTTGCCCGTATTGTCGATATGTTTGCACGTCGCTTGCAAATCCAAGAAAACTTAAGTGAGCAAGTGGCACAAACCATTATGGATGTAACTGGTTGTCGCGGTGTGGCAGTAGTGATGGATGCATCACACATGTGTATGATGATGCGTGGTGTTAATAAGCAGCATTCCACCACCCGTAGCACAGCGATGCTTGGTGAATATGTACACGATAATCAAGCCCGTAATGAGTTCTTAGGGGCAGTGCCTAAACGTCAACCTGCATTCTAGTTTTCTAATCACTATGGTTAAGATAAATAAAAAGGGCGCTTATGCGTCTTTTTTATTTGTAGCTGCTCTAACATAGCGTACTTTTTCTTTCCTAATAACTCATATAATCAAACACCGCGACATTTCATGCTTGGTGATTAATATTTTCCTATCCTTAATATAATTATAGTAAACAAAAAAATCGCCCACTATGTTATTTAAACAGTAGTGAGCGATTTTAAATTCTAATAAAATAGGGTTAACTAACAGGTTTGACGTCATCAGTCCATTGGCTATAGCCTTCTTTTTCCATTTGCGCTAATGGAATAAAACGCAACGCCGCTGAGTTCATGCAATAGCGTTTGCCAGTAGGTGCTGGGCCATCATCAAAGACGTGACCCACATGCGAGTCAGCATAGCGACTACGAATTTCGGTACGAGTGCCAAATATACCTCGATCTGCTTTTTCTACGACAAGGCTTGTATCAAGCGGTCGAGTAAAGCTTGGCCAGCCTGTACCAGATTTGTATTTATCACGTGAAGAGTACAATGGCTCGCCAGACACCACATCTACATACAATCCAGGCTCTTTATTGTCCCAATAAGCATTATCAAAAGCGCGCTCTGTATCATCTTTTTGCGTGACTTTATATTGAATGTTACTCAGCGATTTTTTTAGCTCATCTTGTGCAGGTTTAACAAAATTATTCGGATTAAAACCCAAGCTTGTTGTCTCTGCCAAAGCGTTCGCTGTCGACTCTTGAGCTACTACTCCTGATTCTGCACTAGTAGAAGTGGGCTTAAACTGACTAAAGTCCAGTTCATAGTCTTTGCCATATACACTTTCGATAAACTGATAGCGACCTGAGTTAAAAGTATAGGCTTTGTAACGTAACGGATTCTTTTTATAGTAATCTTGATGATACTCTTCTGCTGGATAAAATTCGCTGGCAGGAACGATTTCAATCACGACAGGTTTGTCATAGACACCTGAAGCTTGTAGCGACTGCTTAGCCGACTCGGCTATCTGTTTTTCTTGCTCATTTTGGTAAAAAATAGCTGGACGATACTGAGTACCGCGATCGACGAATTGACCTTTACTATCAGTAGGATCAGCGATTCGCCAAAGGGCATTTACGATACCGTTGTAAGTAATTTTCGTTGGATCATAGTACACTTGCGCCGCTTCGGTATGGCCTGTACCGCCTGCTGACACTGTACTGTAAGTTGGATTAGTAGACTGACCACCTGCATAACCAGACACCACCTCGACCACACCTGGTATCTTTTCATAGCCTGCTTCCACACACCAAAAACAGCCGCCAGCTACAGTAGCCACTGCCAAATTTGAATCAATAGGTGCATAAGGGTTATCAACAGGCGTACTTTTTACGGTGGCAGGATTCTCGGTAGAAGCACAGCCGGCATAAAGAGTACTGCTTGCTGCAATAGCCATCATCGCAGCGCTGGCTTTTAATTTACGATTCATAAGAATTCCTAGTAGTAAGGTGATAAAACAGTAAAACCTTTAAAAAACACCCAAAATAGGCAATACCAAAAGATTTCCTTATCGTTGTATATGGAGAACTTTTAATGATTTTTCAACCAATTAAAAATATCCCATATACAAAACTGGCAATGCCTTGTCCTACTCAGAACGAATTAACTATGCAGCTTTATCATTACTTTTATCCTTGTTTGTACAATCCTCACTTGCCTGCTTAATCTTTGTTAACAGGTCTTTGATCTCAGACTTTGATAGATAAATAGGTACTGCATAGGTGTCCCTGACTTCTTTGGCCGCAGCTTTCGCAATACTCTCAAAGTCACTACTTTGCATGCCTTTAACTATTGGATTGATGTTTAAGGTAGCAATCAATTTTCGTACTTCCGCAATAAGATGTTCTGCAATTTTAGCATCGCTATTGGCAGTTTGCCCGTCCTTCACCATGCCTGTTTTTTTGGCCAGCTCTGCCAGTCTTTTTTGGCACGCCTTACGATTGACGTCGAGTACATAAGGTAGGACGATGGCATTGGCACGACCATGAGGAATACCATAATATGCTCCTAACTGGTGAGCGATGGCATGAACATAGCCAAGTCCTGCTTTATTAAAGGCGATACCGCCATAATGCGCTGCTACGCCCATCTGTTCACGGGCTTTTAGATTGCTACCGTCTTCATACACCACTGGTAGATTGTGCATGACAGACTTAACGGCAGAGGCGGCATAATAGTCGGTCTCGACGCTGGCATTGGCACTCATCCAAGACTCTAGCGCATGTGTCAACACATCGATACCGGTATCGGCAGTAATATGTGCTGGCATACCTTGCATAATAGTTGGATCAATAGCCGCTGCTAATGGCACCATCTTTGGGTCGATAGACAAGGCTTTTTGATGGGTTTTATCATCGGATACGACTGCTCCCAACGTCGCTTCTGAACCCGTACCAGCTGTCGTCGGCACACAGTACAGCGGCATAGAAGGTTTTTTTGCTTTAAAAAGACCGATAAGCTGCTGCGGTTTGCAGTTATTGCCTTGTGACATGGCAATCATTTTAGCCGCATCAATGACTGAGCCCCCACCGATAGCAATGATTGCATCGCATTTAGTATCGATAGACTTTTGCAATCCTTCTTCAACGACTTCAAAAGTAGGATCTGGCGTAATCCCATCGTAGACATGATAGCTGATATGCTTACTTTCTAAGTAGTCAGTGACTTTGGCAGGGATACTAAGCTCATTGAGCACTGCATCAGTAACGATAAATACGTTAGTACTCCCTTCATTGATGAGCATGTCGCACAGCTCCTCACAAGAGGTCTCGCCAACGAATAACATTGGTCTTCTGATAGATACCACATAAGAAAAGGCTTTTAACGCCTTAGCGCGAGTCTTAGCAACCGTCAAATAGCCTGCATGCTGTAAACCATTGGTATGTAACAACTTAGCAATAAAGCTTTGTTTTTTTGTGGACATGAAAAAATCCTTTTTAATCATATTATAATTAACTACTGTCTAGTCCCATTGTGACAGTGTATTTCTTTAAATGTAGCTATTATTGTGAACTGATATGTTCTTACTTATCTGACACATCTTTCAAGACAAACAATCGCTCTATTACAGCAAGTTAGCTATTAATCGCTCCTTTTGGTCAACCAATGCTTATTATCTTGACCAAAATACCAAATCATCATTACAGGCGCTAAAATACTCATCCAAATACCATAAGTAATATTTAAACCTTGCGCCACAGCAGTATAACTTAGCCCAATAATGGTTAAAGCAATGACCATTGCAATGACATTATGGCTCGATTTACGGCACATTAACTCTCGCAAGATAGTGAGCGTCAATAAAAATACGCTCAACATACCCATCAACATGCCCATCGCGTACGTCTGTGAGATGACTTGATTTGCGCCATCACTTGTGTCACCCGCTACGGACTCAGTGACCAAATTGAGCATACTGCCTAGACCTGCGATTGAGGCAAAGATAAAAAAATGACCATAACCAAATAAAAACAAGTCATGACGGCGTCGTTCTTTATTTAAAATCGTATCAAAAGGGACGATAAAATATAACCACCATAAAGAGAAAACCAATGCCACTAAGCTTGAACCTAGGAACATAATAGAGCTGGCAGCAGAAGAAGAGTTGGCTAAAAAATATTGAATCGTATTACTAACTCCCACCACACCCTCGCCCAATACGATAATAGTCAATAGACCATAACGCTCGGCAATGTGTCCAGGATGCCAATTATTGAACTGCTCTGAGCGTGCCCATACAGGCATAAGTAACTCTGCTGCGATAAACAGAAATAATGCAGGTGTCTGTAGAGACGTGGGTAAAAACAGCCAAGTTATCCAAAGTGCTTGGAGGGTTAACAAGCCCACCATACTGCGTGCAGCAACCTTTTTATGACCTAGTACTTGTCGATAAACGCGCCACCACTGACTACAACTCGCCAGTCGCATAATGGCATAGCCCATTACCCCAATCCATGTCAGCCCTTGCTCATAAAACTGGTGGATATTAGCGGCTATCATCAATGAGCCAAACATTTGAAACATGACTGATATGCGATAAAACCAATCATCAGGATCATATCCTGAGGCAAACCACGTAAAGCTAGTCCATGCATTCCACAGGATAAAAAATGCCACGATAAAGGTTAAAAATCCTGAAAAGTCATGCTCGCCTAAGCGATTATAAAAACCATTTGCAGCGGCAGCAACGGCAATGACATAGACTAAATCAAACAGCAGCTCAAGCGTGGTTGAAGGTCTATTTGGCTCATTAGTATCTCGTGCTTGGATAGGTTTTATTTTGAGCCTGTCAATCATGTAAGATGTTCCAATTGTTCTAAGATTAGTATATTTGTGCAGTGCTGACTGCTTAGCTATAGCATGCTCGCCTGCAATAGCTGCTGTGCATACGGATGCTTTGGATTATCAAAAACATCTTCGGTAGATCCAGACTCAATGCACATGCCTGCTTTTAGCACCATAATATACTGACACAATGCACGTACGACTTTTAAGTCATGGCTGATAAATATATAACTAATTTGCAGTTTTTCTTGAATCTCTCGTAGCAAGCTGACTACCGTGACTTGTGTAGTGCTATCAAGTGCCGAAGTAGGCTCATCCAGTATCAATAGACTTGGCTGCATAATGAGTGCGCGTGCAAGTGCCACCCGCTGACGCTGCCCACCAGATAGCTCATGTGGATAACGCTGCGCAAACTCAGTTGGCAGATGTACCGTTGCTAAGCTCTCCATCACTGCCTGCTGACGGGATATTTTATCAATGCCTTGTACTAAAAGTCCTTCCTCCACTATCTGCATGACCGTCATGCGAGGGTTAATACTGGCAAAGGGGTCTTGAAATACCATTTGAATCTGCGAGCGAAAGCGGCGTAGATCGCGTTTTGATAATGCTGCGATGTTTTGTCCATTAACTATTGTCTGGCCACCGACTCGCGCTTGATTGCTGAGTAATTGACTTAACGCGAGTGCAATTGTGGTTTTTCCAGAGCCTGACTCACCAACGATACCGAGTGCCTGCCCTTTTTGCAGGTTCATATCGACATTTTTTACCGCATCGAACCAGCGTTTAGTACTTCCGAACAAGCTTTTTTCAATCGGAAACTGTACTTGTAGGTTACTGACTTGCAATACTATTGGTTGCTGCTCATTGTTATCAACCAATAACTCCAATGCTTGCCCAAAATCTTGCTTAATAAGCGAGCGAGTATAGTCGGCTTTAGGCTGACTAAATACCGCTGCAGTTGGCCCCTGCTCGATAGTCTGCCCTTGGCGCATGACGATGACGTCGTTGCTATAGCGTCTAACTAAATTAAGATCATGACTAATTAATATCATCGCCATATTATGCTGACGCTTGAGATCATCTAATAGGGCGAGAATCTCATGTTGCAAGGTGACATCAAGCGCAGTGGTTGGCTCATCAGCGATTAAGATATCTGGCTGCTGCGCTAATGCCATAGCAATCATTACCCGCTGACGTTGACCACCCGATAACTCATGCGGATAACGATTTAGCTTGTCAGCAGGCTCGTTAATATTGACATCGTCTAGCAAAGCGATGCTTCTTTCGCGCCATTGCTTTTTGGCTACACCGCTGAGACGCAGAGACTCTGCGATTTGCTTAGCGACGGTATGTAATGGATTGAGCGCCGTCATTGGCTCTTGAAACACCATGCCGATGCGTTGACCACGAATGGAGCGCAGCGCTGCATCACGTGTTTTATGGTTGCTTATCGGCAATGTAGCCATTCCTGTTGCATCTGCTAACTGCACCTCACCCATGACGCTCAAGCTATCTGGTAACAAGCCCAACAGCCCAAGACTGGCGATCGACTTACCAGAGCCTGACTCACCAACGATGGCTAGCGTTTGTCCTTGCCTAAGCTCATACGATAGTTTATCAACTAAAGGCACACTTGCCGCATTACCTGAAGTCGTCACAATGCTAAGCTCATCTACTATCAGCATGAGCTTATTTTGTGTATTGCTATGATTGTTACCTATAAGGTTATTTTGCTTAGTAGCAGTTATCATGTTAGCGTTTATCACCTTATCAGTTGTCATATCAGGAGTGCCTCGGATCAAAGGCATCACGCAGCGCTTCGCCAACGAAGATGAGCAATGACAAGATAAAAGTCAGACTAAAAAACCCAGATAAGGCCAGCCAAGGCGCATTGAGGTTGTTTTTGCCTTGTACCATCAGCTCACCAAGTGACGGTGAACCAGGCGGTAAACCGTACCCTAAAAAATCTAGCGCTGTTAAAGCAATAATATTAGCCGTTAATATAAATGGCAGCTGCGATAAGCTTGAGGCTAACGCATTGGGTAAGATGTGTCTCATCATAATGTGACGGTCTGACACGCCAAGATTACGAGCAGCACGGACATAATCAAAATTACGCGCGCGTAAAAACTCTGCACGCACCAAACCGACCAGCCCCATCCAACCAAACAGCAGCATCATTGCAAACAGCATCAAGATACTGGGGCTAAATAAGCTGACCAAAATAATAATCATAAACAGCTGAGGCATACCGCCCCACACCTCCATAAAGCGCTGCCCTGCCAGATCTACCCAGCCACCATAATAGCCTTGTATCGCACCGACGATAATGCCAATTAACGCACCCGCCAGCGTCAGAGCCAGACCAAACAACAGCGACACTCGCATGCCATAAAGTATCCGCGCTAGCACATCACGACCCATATCATCAGTACCAAGCCAGTTCTGGCTATTGGGTGCGGCCGGATATGGAATGCCCAGTTCAACGTTTGGCGTCTGGTCGGCAAAGGGAATGGGCGGCATCACGTAATAACCCTGACTGTTAATCAGCGTTTGCACCGCCGGGTCTTTGTAATTGGTTTCGGTCTCAAATACACCGCCAAAAGTCGTCTCAGGATAGGCTTTTAGTACGGGGAAGTAGTAATCGCCTTGATATTGCACCAACAGGGGCTTGTCATTGGCAATCACATTGGCTGCCATACAAATGACAAATATCAGCGCAAAAATAAACAGCGATATGACCCCAAGACGATTATGGCGAAAGCGGTTTAGGCGTGCCTGCCAAATAGGATTTAGGCGGCGTTTTTTTTCTATAGGAATAGAAGATGCGGTTGAGGATGTTGAAGGCAATGGATGACTTGACATTAACGCCCCTCAAAATCAATACGGGGATCGATTAAGTGATAGCTTAAATCACTTATTAACTGTAATAACAGCCCCACCAAAGTAAAAATAAATAAAGTACCAAATATCACTGGATAATCGCGCTGCTGAATGGCTTCAAAACCAAGCAACCCTAGACCATCAAGCTTAAAGATAATCTCAATAAGGAAATTACCAGCAAAGAAAATTCCAACGATAGCCGCTGGAATACCGGCAATGATAATCAGCATCGCATTACGAAAGACATGACCATATAGCACTTGACGTGCGCCCAAGCCTTTTGCTCGCGCGGTTAGCACATATTGCTTACCCAGCTCCTCTAAAAAGCTAAACTTGGTCAAATAGGTTAAACCTGCAAAACCACCAACGGTACTTGCCAGCAGCGGCAGCGCCAGATGCCAAAAGTAATCTTTTACTTTACCAAGTGCGCTTAATTGATCAAAGTTCTCGGAAGTTAATCCTTGCAGTGGAAAGATATTCCAGTAGCTACCACCGGCGAAGAACACCAACAATATGACGGCAAACACAAACACAGGAATCGCATGCCCAATGGCAAGCAGCATAGCAGTGAATTTATCGATACCCGAACCATGATGCATGGCTTTGTAGACGCCAAGTGGAATGGCTATCATATAAATGAGCAATGTACTCCAAAGCCCAAGCGAGATCGATACTGGCAGTTTTTCTATAATGAGGTCGGTCACTGTCTGGCCTTTAAAAAACGACTCACCAAAATCTAACTGGGCGTAATTCTTTAGCATTAGCCAAAAGCGCTCGGGTGCCGATTTATCAAAACCGTACTGCGCATTTATCGCCGCTACCATTTCCTCAGATAGGCCGCGCGTGCCTTGATAGGTACTACTACCGTTGCCGCCTGCACTGCCCGCGCCGATATTACCACCAAGCGCACTGTCTTTTGCACCTTGCTCTATCAGTGCCAGTTGCTGCTCAACAGGACCGCCAGGCGCTGCTTGTACAATCACAAAATTCGCCAGCAATATCAAAAATAGCGTCGGTAATATCAATAGCAACCTTTTTAAGATATAACGACCCATAATGGCAGCTTCCTAGAATAAACAGGTATGACAATTTAGCGTTTAGAAGTTATTTTTAAGCTCACGTAACGCGGCAAATACAGTCAAAGACTTGTCATCTTCGATAGTTACTTTAGACTTCACACCCGTAATCACACTCGGCTCTTGCGTGCGTAAAAACACATTAATTGCGCGCTCGTGCTCCAAAGTGACTGGCAACGTCGGGATGCCTTGTGCGGTTTTCTCTTCTGCTTGTACTAACGCTTGCTGCATCGCTTCATTGTCAGGCTCGATAGAGAGACCAAAGCGCAAGTTGTTGGCGGTATATTCGTGTGCTGGATATAATAACGTCTCAGCTGACAAGCCATTTAAACGCTTAAAGCTGTCATGCAACTGCTCAACCGTCCCAGTAAACACGCGTCCGCAGCCTGCACTAAATAAGGTGTCACCGCAAAAGCAATGCTTGTTGCCATCGACATCTAGTATATAAGCCATGTGGCTGGCGGTATGACCTGAGATATCCCAAACTTGTGCAGAGCAGCCCCAGGCACTTACCGTACTGCCATCTTTGATAGTCTGATCTTCATCTACCGTATGCTCACTATGTGCGACCAGGTGCGTCATCGGATAGGACTCTTGTAGCTCTGCGACACCGCCAATATGATCATGGTGATGATGCGTCGTCCAAATTGACGTTAGCTCTAGCTGATTATCATCCAGATAGGCAATGACAGGCTCAGCTTGACCTGGATCAATGACAATTGCTTGTTTGTTATTTTCATTAATTAATGTCCAGATATAATTATCGTTAAACGCTTTAATTGGGTGAATACGAATACTCATATTGAATCCTTACCTGTAGGTATCTTTATTACTAATGTTTTTTATCAAAATTTTGATATGAAATAAAACTTAAAAATCACTATCATTTATTGTTTTAAATATTGATTCACACGTGTCTCTGCTTCTTTATCAACCCACCAATAATCGATACCGACAGCATTGGTTGGGAGTTGTTTAGTGTGGCGATACTGATCCCAATAGGCCACATTGGTGCCAGACTTGCCATATAACGGTACTAAATAATGACCTGCACGCAGCAGACGATCGAGCACCTGAGTATATAAAATAATCTCGTCACGATTTTCAGCGTTTGCAAGGGCGACAGTCATCTCATCTATGACTGTGTTTTTAATACCGACTGTATTTCTATTGCCAGGTTGATCAGCCGCTGCGCTCCCCCAAAACGCTGCTTGCTCAGCGCCAGGTGATAAGCTTTGAGCAAATACATCGACCACCATATCATAATCAAAGCGGCGCATTCGCTCGTAATACTGCGGCCCATCCACTTGGCGAAGAGTCGCATCAAATCCTAAGCGTTTTAAATTACGAATATAAGGCAGTAATACACGGCCCATGGTTTCGCCTGTCATCAAAATCTCAATCTGAGCCTGCTTGCCACCGGGCTGATATAGCTGCATATCGTCATAATAAAACCCTGCATCTAGCAACAGCTTACGCGCTTTTAATAGTCCTTTACGATTAAAGCCACTACCATCACTGGTGGGCAGTTGCCATTCTGCTAATACTGCTTGACGTTGAATTGGCTCAAGCTTAGATAATAGAGGTGTTAGTACCTGCATCTCAGCCGCAGATGGCGTACCAGTGGCGGCAAGCTCTGAGCCATGAAAAAAGCTTTGCAATCGTTCATACTGTCCATGAAATAAGGTCTTATTCATCCACTCAAAGTCATAAGCTGCAGTTAATGCTTGACGCACGCGAATGTCTTGAAAAAGTGGCCGGCGCATATTCATAACCAGTGCTTGCATCGGTACGGGATTCTGACTGCTGATGCTTTCTTTATGAATAAGGCCGGCTTTTACCGCTGGGAAATTGTAACCGGTTGCCCAGTTCGACGCTTTATTTTCCGGACGGAAACGATATTGCCCTGACTTAAAACCCTCAAAAGCAATCTCATCACTTTGATAATAGACAAACTTAATCATATCAAAGTTATAACGACCGCGATTGACCATCAAATCACGACCCCAATAATTGGGATCACGTATATAGCTGACCGAACGCCCTGCATCGACGCGGCCAAGCTTGTAAGGTCCACTACCCATCAATGGCGTTAGGCTAATTTTTTCAAAGTCAGCATCGATAGAGGATTTAGCAAAAATTGGAAACTGCCCGACTGTTAATAAAATCTCTTTGTTATCATCGGAAGCAAATATAAACTTTACTCGCCGCTTATCAATAATTTCAATGTCTTTGATATCTCCCAAATAGCTGCGGATATACATCGGCCCTTTATTCAATATCGCATCATAAGTGGCTTTGACATCTTGACTGGTCACAGGCGAGCCATCCCAAAAGCGCGCGGCAGGATTTATATGATAGATAATCCAACTGGTGTCATCAGGGTCATAAGTCACCTTGCTTGCCAGCTGCGGATACATGGTAAAGGCTTCATTTAATGAGCCCGTCATCAAAGTATCATATAAGTAGTCGGTGCCAATCATTGCTACACCCGTGGTCATCCATTTATTGGCGGCATTAAAGGTGCCACGCGCATCAAGCGACAATATCCCCCCTGTCGGCGCATCTGGATTGGCATAAGGCATGTATGGTGCGTCAATATACTCTGTAGGGCTATTATGACCAAGCGCGGTAGTGGTGATGGGTACCGCGATACTGGCTGGTATCCAGCTGATAGTGATAGTAAGTAAGACGGCTTTTAGCATGGCATTTTTTATCATCATGACTTTGTAACTACCCTCTAAACTCAATCAATTTGACTAACAAAAATTTAAGCCCTGACTACAAAACAAGCATGCCACAAAATTTTATCATAACAAACTTCAGTTTTTTAACCTAATGGTTTGCAGTGTTAAGTATGACAACTGGCTTATTATTAAATCCATAAAGCCTATAGATAACATCTGACTCTCAACTTAGCATGAACTTTCATAGGCTGGGTTTTCAACCCAGCCTATGCCAACATATTTAAAGTGTTTAGAGTGGGGTATATAACAAAAAAACGCAACCGTTATCAGTTGCGCTCTTCTTTTAGTATTAACCTAGTATCAAAAACTTAAGACCTATAGTTTGTTAGCTTGGTTAAGCGTGCTTTTTTTCAAATGCAATCATAAAGTCAACCAATTGCTGCACCCAATCTAGCGACACTGCATTATAGATGCTGGCACGCATACCGCCCACATCACGGTGACCTTTTAAGTTCATTAAGCCTGCGGCTTCTGATTCTTCTAAGAACACTTTATCAAGGCTATCGTCTGCTAACGTAAACGGCACATTCATGATAGAGCGATATTCAGGCGCAACTGGATTGTTATAAAAACTGCTGTCATCAATGGTTTTATAGAGTAAATCTGCTTTTTGCTGATTGATTTTACCGATAGCAGCAACGCCGCCCTGCTCTTCTAACCAATCAAACACCAATCCTGCCAAGTACCAAGAGTACGTCGCTGGTGTGTTTGACATGGATTCTTTTTCAGCTTGATGCTCATAGTTCATGAGCAGTGGGCACCACTCACTTGCCTGCCCCAATAAATCGTCACGAATAATCACAATGATCAGTCCTGCTGGACCGATGTTTTTTTGTGCACCCGCATAAATCATCCCAAACTTAGCTACATCGATTGGCTGTGACAAAATGCAAGAAGACATATCAGCAATGAGTGGCGCATCAATTTGTGGCGGCTCAAATATCTGTAGACCGTGAATGGTTTCATTAGCACAGTAATGAAAATAAGCCGCATCTTTGCTCAGATTCCAATCGCTTTGGGTTGGCACATCGGTAAAGTTACTGTCTTTGCCAGTTGCGACCAAATTAACCTTACCGAGGCCTAGATTCGCATAACGCTGCGCCTCTTTGATGGCTTTGCCTGACCATGCACCGGTAGTCAGATAGTCACCGCGTCCTCCATTCAATAGGTTCAATGGAATCGCTGAAAACTGTAAGCTGGCACCACCTTGCAAAAATAGCACCTTATAGTTATCTGGAATATCCATCAATGCGCGCAATTTCGCCTCTGCTTTTTCGGTAATCGCGACATATTCTTTGCTACGGTGACTTACTTCCATGACTGACATACCGCGGCCTTGCCAATCAAGCAGCTCACTTTGCGCACGCTCTAGCACTGCGGTCGGTATAGTGGCGGGTCCAGCTGAAAAGTTAGGTACACGGTTAGAAGCGGCTTTACTGGTCATAATCCATATCCTTGATATGATGAAATCATCGTTGTTATATCATCGTTATTATATAGTTTTAACAGCTAGTTTTTTAAACGTCAGCTTTAAAACCCCTTTAGTCTTATCTCTATTTTTAATAGCCATTGCGGTAAACACTTAACTCTGACTTGATAACTGTTCCCAAAGCTGACGCTTAAGGTTACTATCAGCGAGCATCTCATCCAAGGTAGCTAAAGCGGTAAGATTAGGATGCTCAAGGCCTTCAGGCAGTGTGGTTAATGAGATAATTTTTATCTCTTCACTACGGCCAATCTTAAACACATATCCCGCAAAACTAGCATTGGCAAGCTCGGCAGTCTCCATACCTTCACATATCGGAAACGACGTTGTTTCACAAGTGATTGACAATGCTTGCGTGATATTTTGCCATAGCTTTTCGCTGTCATTGTTGAGTGCTTGAATATCAACCAAAATTACCCAATCGCCATAGCGACCACCTTGCAAGTCAAATGGTGCTACCTTTTTAAGGCTATTATCATTATTGGTTTCGGCAATATTATTTTGATTGATAGACGTAATGGAAGTTGTCGTAACTGTTTCTATTAAAGGGGCAACCGCTTGCTCAACGTTTTGTGATATTTGTTGTAAACTATCTTCAGAGTCGCTAGCGCTTGGAGAGTGCGCTGCATGGCTTGTCGTACTGTCAAAACTGTAGCTTACTGGGCTTTGCTCATTGGCTTGTGAGCTGATATCTTGAGTTTCTTCACTATCATGAATAACCTCATAATCGCTAGCAGATGTATTTTCTGTATCCAATATAGCGTCTGCTGATTCATTGTCTAAAAAGTTATGATTTAAACGCTCAACGACTTCTGCTTCAACGCTTGGTTGTGCAGCATTTTGGTTCGAAGCGCTTTGACTAGGTAGGCTTTGCTGATTTTCAGGAGCCGCAGAAATATCTGCAATATTTAACGTTGCTGAATTCGACTGTACCCATTGATCGATACCCATCATCGCTAGAATTTGGCGTTGCTGCACGCGGCGCTGCAATACTATTAGCGGATCTTGGATATCACTCATGTCTCTTTATTGTCCTACTTATCTTGTTTAAATCATTTGTAGATGGGCCGATTAGTTTGACAGCTTAACCAAAGTATCCATCATAGCTGTTGAATGACTTCTGAGGTGTCAACTAAGCTGCAATCAAAAAAGCTTACGAACGCCTAGCCAGTGCTCTGCGAGTGCCATCAAGCAGTCGTACTCATCCTGACTGATTATCGTATCGTGTAACATGACGGTATGCAATGTACTTAGCCATTGTCGATACTCATTATAGTCTATTTGACGGCTTTCTTGTTGTGTCTCTGGATAATTCTCTTTCCCCTGAGTCTCTATTATAGAGTCCGTAGCAATAGACGCGGGGTAGACAGGCACAGTACTAATGACAGCCAATAGCTGAACGCTATTTAGACTTTGAGCAGTTAATAATAACCACTGCAAATTGGCATCACTGATCATGGTTAAATCAATATCAATCAAGCGCGCATGGCGGCGTAGATCGACGATATAGTGCGCAACGCTGTCACTATTATAGCCAAGCCCTGACACATGTACTGAGCTATCTAACGTCAATATCACTTGACCTTTGACATCTTTCGATAGCCGATATGTAAGCAATATCAATATGGCTCTCTTAGCCACATCAAGACTGTTAAACACTTGTCCTGAAGGATCGAGCTGAACACATATCTCATTCATACCCCTCTGTAATAGCGGTTGCCATTCAGCCTGAATGTCTCCATCATTATCGTTTAAAACTTCGGAAAATATTGGCAGTAATTGCTGTAAATGCAGCGCTTGCCATAACGATAGAATTGGTGAGACTTGCTGCGCTGGAGTTGAAATTGATGCGCTTTTTAAATGAGTCGGTATTGATTGTTCATCAATCATTAAATCTTTTCCATCTGATAGGTTATCAGAAAAGCTGTTGGTCAGATCGGCTGATAGCTGCTTCCCAAACAACTTAATTAAGCCTTGTTGATAGCGCGACAGCATCGTACGACACTTTTTTTGCTGCACATAATGCTGATGGGCTTGGTTACTACGACTGGTTTCGCTTTTTAGACGTAGTTGATTAATGCTGCTTTCTGATAAATCATGCTGGCTAAGTTGCTTCATAGCGAATGCAATCAAAGCACTGTCTAAACGTCGGTCAAGATTTGCAATTATTTTTAATAATGTATGGTCTAGCGTATGTGCTAAAAGTTGAGGGTTATTGAAAGTATCAGTCTTAATCTTATTATTAGTATGAGCATCGGTGTCAGCAGCACATGCTCTATCGTTTGGAAGCCCAATCCAAATATCTTTTAAATCACACATGCCAGTCGTAGATAGTGTCTGTCCTTGATGGCACAGCATGACGGCTTCTATTAATCCTTGCGCCCCTAATGGATGATGACTGTGATTGAGCACATGCTGTGGTAGCGTGACTTTCTTTATATCGTCAATACTAATCAAATCTGCTGATGGCAAATCGCTGTTAGGTTTTGCCATCCATGGTTTTAACAGCTGATAAGTACCAATATCTTCTGCTGCCTGCAAACGCCCATCAACGACCACATCTTCCTCTACGACCAACTCAAGTCCCGCTTCTGTTTCACATTTGCTGCTAGGTTCATCAGTAGAAAAAGCTGAAGCTTTATTGTGAGTAATATCACTAGGATTTTCGATGAAAATATTATCAACAGCATGATTGACAGATATTGATTGAGCTTTAGATGTATAAGATTGGTGCGCGTTTTTATTATTGCTTAGGCTATTTTCTTTTATTGCTCCCCAATCACCAAGGCGACGCTGCTCATATATCTCTTTTATTTTTTGCTGATTTATGCGCTTCTCTCTTGCGACCTGAACGGCAAAGTCATGATAGGCATTTGCATTGATGGCCCTCATGCGCTCGCTTAAGCTAGGATGGGTCGCAAACCACGAGACATCCCCCAGATCCGCCCCACTGCTGGCAAAAAAGAAATGACTCAGCCCGTTAATGTCAGCGATATTTGATAAGCGTGAACCAAGTGAATCTTGATGAATGGCTTTTAAAGTTTCGATAATCGCAGGCGAGCGAGTCAGCTGCACGCTGGTCGCATCGGCGAGCAATTCACGCTGACGGTTAAAGCTATGCTTAATCAACTGCGCACTGGCCATACTCGAAAAGCTCAATCCATGTAGCAGCAAAGTCCAAACACTGCGCGGAGCTTGCCGATTGATTATAGGTGGCGTTTGTACCCACTTAGACTGACGCTTGGCTGAGGACTGCTGTTGTTGCGATTGCTGCTGCCAGTAAGCGACCCACTCACTATGCGTGGTGAAATTGGCGGTTTGTGCTTCTATGTTACGTCCCAGCGTATCAACTTGCCTCTGTGATAAAGACTTATGGGAAATACTATCGCTATTAAAATAACGATGACTGGATATTGGATCACTCCAGTCATAGACTATCTGCAAGCCTGCCAATACCACCATTAGCTGCAAATTGAATGTCGCATCGCCATGCAGGATATGACCATATTCATGACCAATAAGTCCGTATAGTGCTTCATCAGACAATTTATCTAGCGCGCCTTGGGTAACGACAAGCACCATATCTTGGCTATCGCGACCAGCCACGAAACCATTGATGCCTTGCTCATCAGGCAGCACATAGAGAATTGGCATACGTAAGCCTGAAGCAATAGCTAACTGCTGAGCGATCTCATAGTAACGGCGATAAACTGGCGGAAAATCACGCTCATCACGTACCGCTATATGACGAGCGCTAAAACGAACTTTCGAGTCAGGCTCATATTGATGAGCGACTCCGCGGCTATGTTCCCAAGCGTCCTGACTGTTATCAATAAACAAACGCACAGCACCCACACGCTGGGCAACAGCACGGCCACCAGATTTTAAACGTCTGTATTCTAAAAAGCTACCAACAACAAAGCTGCCTATCGTCCACATAACCGTCAGTATCAATGCCCAATAATAAATACCATCGGTAAATAACGTTAGCAGCAGTGCCATAACCCCAAGCGCCAGCATCACATGTGCAAGTACAATCAAAAAAAACAACCCGTAAAGTAACAGGCTGCGCCGCGTCCGTATCCGCTGTTCAGCAAAAAAATCCATCAGCTTATCTCAAGTTAACCCAATCTGTTCAAGTTTTAACCCATATTGACGACAGGTGCTTGAGCAATGGCCTTTCTGTCTTCAAACACTAACGGACTGAGCGGACGAAAACTAAAAGTGCTGCTGACAAGGTTATTTGGGAACACTTCGCGGTCATTGTTATAAAACATCACGCTATCGTTATAATGCTGACGCGCAAAGCCTATACGATTTTCCGTATTGGTCAGCTCGTCCATCAACTCTTTAATCATACTGTCTGCTTTTAGCTCAGGATACGCTTCCACCACAGCTGAGAATTGCCCCAATGCTTTAGACAACATGCTTTCTGCTTTGGCAAATAGCGCCATATGCTCAAGCGAGTCTGGCTGATGTTTATTAGAGTCCTGCAAGCTTTGGGCATGATTACGCACACTAATCACGCGGGTCAGCGTTTCTTCTTCATGGGTCAAATAACGTTTGGCAGTCTCTACCAAGTTTGGAATCAAATCATGACGGCGCTTTAGCTGCACATCTATCTGTGCAAAGCCATTTTTCGCTTGGTTGCGTGCCCTTACTAGTTTGTTAAATATCGACACCCCAAAAACAACAACTAGCACAACAACAATGATAAATAGCCAAACGCACGTTTTCATAAATAAGCCTCAAATCTTTCAGTATTAACATCAGCGTAAATAAAACTTAATACATATTATTTTAACCTATCTTAATCAATGAAAAGACACAATCAGACGAAATGCAGGCACAAAAAAAGCCCTTTGCAATGAAGGGCTTAATACATCATATAAACTTTTTGAAAGGGTTTATCGAAGCAGTTATCAAATTTTAAGCAAAAAAAAGCGACTCCAAAAGCACATCCTCGGCACACATTATAACTATTACCGTTGCTACCTTCCGGTCCTGGCGGGATTCATAGAACAATGTTGCGAGGCTACCAATGGAGCCACCAGTTGCAAATTATACAAGAATTTTTCATTATTACAACCCCTTTTTCAAAACTACCAATGACATAACACCGATAGCAGCGAGATTTGGTGACAAAACCTTTACAAGGACTCGTCTAGATTTTGCTATTTTAATGAATGAAGCTCAGTTTACTAGGTATTTCCTAATAAAATAAAATGAGAGCCTATCGCTTCAAACCTAGAAAGGACTGTCTTTTTAAGGCTGATTTATATCAATATTAATTGCATTTAGGAGATTATTATGAAAAGCACTTTACTTAACAAAGCGATATTAGCCACTGGTACCACATGCCTGTTGACTGCAATGATGAGCAGCGCACATGCAGAACCGACAGGCTATGATCAGCTTACTTTTCAAACAGAAGTTAAAGAAGAGATACAAAATGATGAAGTACGCGCTAGTATGTACAAAAAAGCGCAAGCAACCAACGCTAAAGCTCTGGCTACAATGCTCAATACCACTATCAATAACGCTATGAAAATCGCTAAACGCTACCCTAGCGTGACAGTCAGTACTGGTCAGCAGCGCACCTACCCTCGCTACGACAAAGACAACAAAATTACGGGATGGACGGGACAAGCGACTATAGATCTAAAAAGTACTGACTTTACAGCGACTAGCCAGCTTATTGCAGATTTGCAAGAAACGCTGGTGATGGAAAATTTAAATTTTGGAGTGTCAGATAATAAAAAAGACGCGCTAGAGCAAAAGCTGATGACCGATGCTTCTCGCGCTTTTCAACAGCAGGCTAAAAACCTAACACGTGCTTGGGATGCTAGTGGTTATCGCGTGGTGAACGTCAATCTAAATACTGGTAGCAATTATCCGCGCCCAATGTATAGTAGCATGAGTATGAGAGCAGAAGCAGCAGATGCCTCAGTACCTAACCAAAACTTTGAGTCAGGTAATAGCACTATATCTGTGACAGCCAATGGTACTATTGAGCTGACTAAGTAGCTAGGCTACCTAAATTGGTACAATCTGTCCGCATTATATTATGACTAAGTCAAAACATGAAGAGCCGTTACCTGCTGTGGTAGCTGCTCTTTATGTTTACTTAATAAAAGCATCATCAGTGACAGGTCGACTGCTTTCTATTTTTTGCAGAAAACTGTCCTTTTGGCGCAACCTTAATAACACCTTTTGATGCCATGGCAAACGGTTATAGGCCAGCATTTGCGCAGCAATCTTCTTTTTGTTTTGCAAAATCACCGTATTCTGAATGACATATACTGTGCGTTCGACTTGGCTGAGCGTCTGTCCTGTTTTATTTTTGATAATAGCTTGGATACTATGCGTCCCTGGTAAAATATCTACTGTTGCAATAGAAGCGCTAAGCCCTTGCGCCACTTCATTACCATCCAAATAAATACTGACGCTATCGCCATCTTGTAGTGCAGGTCTAAGCTCTAGTTTAACATTGATACTTTGTGCAGGACGCCTATAGGCACGCGCCTCATTAGGCTCTAACATCGTTAATTGATAATTAACTTGTGCAGATGTTGCATTATTAGAAGCCGCTTGCTGCAAGACTAAGGAAGCAGCTGTCTGAGAAGATGTTGCAGACGTGCCTTTGAAGTTTGTATCTGAGCGGTTATTAGTATTGTTATTAGTCGTAACCGTGGTCACGACATCAGTTTGACTAACTTGTTTGTTGCTTTTTTGCTCATAGCTTTGAGGGCGGTCTGTAAAAGTCACATGACCTGTTTGCTCGTCGACTACTTTATAGATAGGTGCAGCATTTGCAATAGCTACAGGCAAACTGACCGCAAGCACAGCCACACCATACAGCATTCTTAAGCCAAAACTGCTTTTAGAAAAACTAACGTTTGAGAAAACTTGTTTTGTTAATAACGTCATAATGAGGCAACCTACTATGTGTCTATTATTAGTATATCAATAAAATCATTATGCGGGATTTTTACTATTAAATCAGCAATGATTTAATAGTAGCGTCACAGTTCGCATTGCTGCTCTTACTGCTCTTTAATGGGAAACGCCGTTTAAACAAACCAAAAAAGCCGGTCAAGATTGACTTTACCGACTCTTTTATAAAAACTAGCATAAAGTATTGAGGATAAATTAGCAGCTATAATATAGGTCAAACTCTACCGGATGCACAGTGACATTGACGCGTTGCACTTCTTCTTCTTTGAGCGCGATGAACGCTTCAAGCATATCTTCAGTGAACACATCGCCTTTTAATAGGAACTCGTGATCATCACGCAATGCTTGTAGGGCGATTTCTAAGTTTTCTGCAACTGTTGGGATTTGTGCTTCTTCTTCTGGCGGCAAATCATACAAGTTTTTGTCAGCAGCATCGCCTGGGTGCATCTTGTTTTGAATACCGTCAAGACCAGCCATTAGTAGCGCGGCAAAAGTTAGATACGGGTTGGCCGCTGGATCAGGGAAGCGTGCTTCGACACGTACCGCCTTTGGACTGCTCACATGCGGAATACGGATAGATGCTGAGCGATTAGAAGCAGAATATGCCAGTTTGATAGGCGCTTCGTAATGTGGTACTAAGCGTCTGTAGCTGTTGGTCGATGGGTTGGTAATCGCGTTTAACGCGCGGGCATGATGGATGATACCACCGATAAAATAGAGCGCCGTTTCAGACAGACCAGCGTACTCATCTCCTGAAAAAGTGTTGACACCGTCCTTTGAGATAGACATATGGACGTGCATACCAGACCCATTATCACCGACTACAGGCTTTGGCATAAAGGTTGCGGTTTTACCAAACTGATGCGCAACGTTATGTACGACATATTTTAGTTGCTGTACTTCATCAGCTTTACGCACTAGCGTATTAAACGCCACTCCAATCTCAGACTGACAAGGCGCTACTTCATGGTGATGGACTTCAATGCAGCCCTCCCCAATAATTTCTTCTAGGCGCTCACACATGACAGAACGCATGTCTTGAGAGCTATCAATCGGCGGTACAGGAAAATAGGCGCCCTTTACTCGTGGACGGTGCCCCATGTTACCCCACTCATAGTCGTTATTCGTCGACCATGCTGCTTCTTCAGCAGTAATCTTATGGCTCACACCTGACATCTCAATCGACCATTTTACATCGTCAAAGACAAAAAACTCAGGCTCAGGACCAAAGTAAGCAGTGTCACCGATACCGGTAGATTTCAAATACTCTTCTGCACGGCGAGCGATAGAGCGTGGGTCGCGGTCGTAGCCTTGTAGCGTTGATGGCTCAATGATGTCACAGGTAACTACCACAGTAACGGCGTCGAAGAACGGGTCAACAAACGCAGTCTCTGGATCAGGGCGCAGTATCATATCTGAAGCTTCAATGCCTTTCCAGCCAGCGATAGACGAGCCATCAAACATTTTACCATCTTCCATCACCTCTTCATCAACGCTATGCGCCGGAAAGCTGATGTGTTGCTCTTTACCGCGGGTATCGGTAAAACGAAAATCAACCCACTTTGCACTAGACGATTTGATAAGATCCAGTAATTTATTGGACATGAATAGTCTCCCTTATGATGGTCATGTTGTTACGTTTATTGTTCAATTCTAAGATACGACATTTACTATTATATTTAAGTGTTGGCTTAGATTTATAATGGCAGTAATATTCAACCATTTGCTCTATCACTCATAAGCTCATACAATGCTAGCGCTATTTTAGCAGTATCTATTCAATAATGCTGAACAGTTATAACATCTTAAGTAGCTTATCCGCTAGATTTTAACCTTAAATTTACAATAATGAATGATAGGATATAAATTTATACCAGTACCAAGTTACAAATATAAGGGTGCAAAGCCTATGCCAAACTTATTTTGTAATGATAGTCTAAAATTATTTTTGGCTCTCAAACCGTGATATATGTAGGATAGATCTACAAATACCATATAAACAGTAAAAGCCATTTTTGATAGAACACCCTTACCATCTGCACAACAATGAGAAGAGACAGCGTAAATTACGCACCAAGTTAGTGCTTAAGCTCTCTTGTTGACGCAAAGTAGTGCGCAATAAATTTATTTTCATATGAAGTATGGATGATGTAAAAGACACTTTTATCATAGAACATAAGACTTGTAAAAACAGCCGACTGTTACATGTGTCATTTGATACCCAGCAAAATAGTGGTAAGATATTCAGCCTCTATAAAACTTACTTTGTGTCTGTATATATAATAATGAAAGGTCTAATAATAGAGCTCTTATAAAACATCTTATCAATAGGTTAAAATCAGAATGATTCTAATGATCGATAATTACGACAGCTTTACATATAACATTGTACAGTACTTCGGTGAACTACAGCAGGACATCACCGTCTGGCGTAACGATCAGGCCACTATTGAACAAATCAAAACCCTAGCTCCTGATGTTATCGTCATCGGCCCTGGTCCGTGTGATCCAGATCGTGCTGGTATCTCTTTAGACGTTATTGATACTTTTAAAGGTGTTATTCCTATTTTGGGTATATGCCTAGGACATCAGGCCATTGGCCAAGCATTCGGCGGCCAAGTAGTCAAAGCTGGCGAAGTGATGCACGGACGTTTATCCGCTGTTCATCATACCCATAAAGGTATTTTTACTGATTTGCCTAACCCCTCGCAAGTTACGCGCTATCACTCTCTTGTCATTGATAAAGCAAGCTTACCGAATTGTTTAGAAGTAACTGCATGGACACAAAATCCGGATGGTAGCATTGAGGAGATCATGGGTATACGTCACAATATCTTTGCCATTGAAGGCGTTCAATTTCATCCTGAATCTATCTTAAGTGAAGCAGGATATCAGCTGCTTAATAACTTTTTACAGGCTCATAATTTGGCCGTATTGTCTGTAGATGAGTTGCCACAAGTGGGATAAATGTTGTCTAAGCTCATGTACGGAGCACTTTTGAAAAACATAAATTGACACGCCCAAAAAGCCAATTAAAACGAATATAAATATAAAAAAGTGAGACTTTAATGACCATTGATCAGTTACAGGAAGACTATAAACTAGCCGCCGATATGCCAGATGATATTATTCAATTATCTGACGAAGAGACGCATAAACTATTAACAACAGCATTAGGTAGAATCTTTCAGCACATTGATCTAACGTTTAATGAGATGTACAAAGTCATGCTGATTATCATGCAAGGCAGATGTAGCGATGCCATGATGGGGGCTATATTGACTGGTCTGCGCATGAAGGGTGAATCTATTGATGAGATTACCGCCTCGGCCAGCGCTATGCGTGCTTTGGCTGCCAATATAGACCCAAAAAACTGCGACTATTTGGTCGATATCGTCGGTACTGGCGGTGATGGTGCCAACTTATTCAACGTCTCTACCGCCTCAGCCCTCGTGGCTGCGGCAGCTGGCGCGCAAGTGGCTAAACACGGTAACCGCGGTGTGTCTACCAAATCTGGTAGCTCAGACTTATTAGAACAAGCAGGTATCAGCTTGGCACTTAGTCCTGAGCAAGCCAAACAATGTATAGAAAATGAAGGGATAGGCTTTTTGTTTGCGCCCAATCACCATAGTGCCATGCGTAATGCCAACCCAGTACGTCGTGAGCTAAAAGCACGGACGATATTTAATATTTTAGGCCCATTAACCAATCCTGCCAGCGTACCCAATCTGGTGATTGGCGTCTTTACCGCTGAGCTGTGTGAGCCTATCGCTAAGGTGATGAGAAACTTAGGCGCGCGTCATGTCATGGTGGTCGGTGCAAAGGACGGCCTAGATGAAATCAGCCTTGCGACCTCGACCACGGTTGCTGAGTTAAAAGACGGTGAAATATCAGTTTATGAGATGATGCCAGAAGATGCCGGTGTCGAGTCACAAACGCTCATTGGCCTTGATGTAGACTCACCAAAGCAAAGTCTTGAGCTGATACGCGCGGCCCTATCAGGCACCGATACCCACGACCGTGCAGTACTCAAAGCGCGTGATATGATTGCACTAAACGCAGGGGCAGCGATATATACGGCGGGACTTGCCAGCAACTACCCAAATGGTGTCAGCCGCGCGCAAAAGGTGATACAAAATGGTGACGCCTTAACCAAGCTTGAGTCTTTAGCACAATATACTCAGCAGCTGGCAGCCAACGCGTAACCAATGCAAGACTCTTTATCTAAAATAGTCAATCAGCCACTGCTGCTTATTTACCTTTAACGATAACTGGATACGAGCATGACCCACTCAGACATACCTTCAGTATTACAGCGAATTGTCGCAACCAAAGTAGAAGAAGTAAAAACGGCTCGTGAGGAACTATCGCTTACAGAGCTGCAAGCACAAGTAGCGGCTGATACGCGTCCGCGTCGCGGCTTTGCTCAGGCATTGCGCGCGGCCAGCACTAGCGAGAGTGGTATCGGCATCATCGCTGAAATCAAAAAAGCCTCTCCTTCTAAAGGCATCATCAATCACAACTTTGCCCCGGCTTTATTTGCCCAGCAATATGAGCATGCAGGTGCCAGTTGTCTGTCTGTTCTCACCGATCGTGATTACTTTCAAGGCCATGATAGCTACCTTATCGCCGCTGCTAATGCTGCAAGCCTGCCGATACTACGTAAAGACTTTATGATCGATGTGTACCAAATTTATCAATCCTACTTGTTGGGTGCTGACTGCATACTACTCATTATGGCCTGCCTTGATGATGAGCAAGCATATGAGCTGCATGCGCTCAGTATTGAGCTTGGTATGGATGTATTGATTGAGGTACACACCAAAGTCGAGCTTGAGCGCGCGCTTAAGTTACCATGCTCATCGCACAACATCTACGGGATTAACAATCGAGATCTCAACACTTTCGATGTTGACCTGCAAACCACACTCGATCTAAAAAACATCTTAATCGACGCATTAGCAGCTGATATTGATAGCACGTATAAACCGCTTATCGTCACTGAAAGCGGCATTCATAGCAGCACTGATATTCGCTTGATGTTAGATAACAATATCCAGCACTTTTTAATCGGTGAGCAGTTTATGAAAACCTATCATCCTGGACAAGCGTTACAATCCTTACTTGCAGGCGTCGCTACAGACGAGTAAAGTAACTAAAAATGACCCTCATATAAATTATCTAATCATTTCTCCATCAACCAACGTACACTAACTTTTATGTCAAACTCTCTATTTTCAAAAGAAATGCAGGATCAACTCAAAGAGCTAAAAGGCCAATTGAGTAAAGGACGCGATACCAACTCGCCTGAAGGTGAAAACCAAAAACCGACAGAACCTGTGTCACTGCCAACGCAAAAGCAGGTCAAAAAGACGGTCAAACAATTAGACAGTGAACATATCGACGATGATAAAGTACTGTTTATGCAAGCGATGCACGGTGTAAATCAGCTTGAAGACAAAAACGTACGCTCTCCTGCTAGTACAGCAAAAGCACGCAAACCTGATGCCACTACTCTATCAAAGCGCGCTGCTGCTCAAGGTGGTGAAGCAAGCGATCTAGGCGCAGGCTTGTCAGATATGCAAGCGCTGCTCAATCCGGTCGCTAGCGAAGCCTATTTATCTTATAAACAGCCGACTCTACAGAACAAGATTTTTGATCAGCTTAAAAAAGGTAAGCTGCGCTGGTATGACGCCGTAGACATTCATGGTTGCACCATCGAAGAAGCACGCGAAGCGATGACTCAGCTACTTAGCCAAGCCAAGCAAAAAAATGAAACCATGGTAAAAATCGTCCATGGCAAAGGTTCTGAGGCCATTCTAAAAACTTGCGTAAATGGCTGGCTACGACAGCTACCAGAAGTATTGGCCTTTTGCTCTGCCCCGCCCAAAGATGGCGGCAATGGCGCAGTGCTAGTATTGCTCAAAAAGCCTAAAGTCGATGGTGAATAAACCTTAGGGTAAAGTAAAAAAAGACTGCCAATAAGCAGTCTTTTTTTATACAAATGAGTATTTCTTGTGTTGCATATCTGCTGAATTTTAGTACAGTAATTTCAGTACAGTAATAAATAAAGTAAATCAATTATGAATATACAAACCATTGAAAATTCTGAGGAGCTAAAAAACCACATTAGCGCTTTGATAGTTATCGAACCAAGGTTCGCGGCCGCCTATGAGCAAGTTGGCGTGCCAAACCTTAGGCACAATGCAGGTGGGTTTAAGCAATTAATGAGAGCGATGGTTGGGCAACAGTTGTCAGTCACTGCCGCAGCCAGTATTTGGCAACGATTGGTTGATGCCAATTTGACAACTCCGCAAAAGATTACTAAAGCAACAGACGAGGCGTTACGAGAGCAAGGTTTATCTAAACAAAAAACCCGCTATGTCCGATCCTTGGTGGCGCACGATATAGATTTTGCGGCACTAGAAACCATGCCAAATGAGGCAGTAATAAAAGCGTTGACAGCCGTTACAGGTATCGGACGCTGGACGGCTGAGATGTATTTATTGTTTTCTCTAAAACGCGCCGATGTCCTCGCTGTCGATGATTTGGCGATTAAAGTTGCCGCGATGACACTATTGGATTTGCCTGAGAGGCCCACACCAAAACAACTAAACATACTCACGCAAGACTGGTCACCGCACCGTAGTGCGGCCAGTCTATTGCTTTGGTCGTATTACGGGTTGCTACGTAATAAAACTGCTATCCCATTATAAAACTGATGACTTATCTTCATAGCATTAATGGTATCAAATGTTGATAGCATCATAAGCAGTAGCGTAAACTTTACTTAAGGCTGATTCCATATAGAAAGACTAAAGTTCTTTTTAGCATGTTTAAATTTACGCTTTGCTAAAGCATAATTCTTGCTTTTGTGAGCTTTTCTTGCCTCAGCCTTTCTAGCTTTTTCTTTTTTCTTATTAGCTGCCTTGTCCTTTTTATTACTATCGACATCTTTGTCTAAACTAATAGCATCATCTTGCTTGCTATCGGTATCCGTCATAGTATCGACATCATTATTAGTATTGTTTCCATTTTCTAATGGTTCAGCAGATTTATTTTGACTGTCGCTATTTTCACTATTATTTTTTCCACCATCGTTATTTTCAATATCATTTTCCATATGATGTTCAAGCTCAGCTTGATTGACAATCAGCTGCTGCGTTGGTAGCGCATGCTCGACTTTATACTTTGCTACCTGATTGAGCACATCAACGAACACAACGTTTTGTTTATCATAGAATTCCATTACGTTATTCGCATTGATATATGCTTGTAGCTGAATGACGTAACAGTCTTGACGCAGCTCGGCAATATTTACCTGATTCCATTCTTGGTTGGTTAAGTAATGCTCATTTAAAAACTCATCTAAGTCTTTGGTCATCTTAAAGACCACATCAATATCAGCTGTACGTTTGAGATATAATTTATGATAAAACTGGAACATATCACGAGAAGTAAAGTTCTCAATTTGCATAGATGAAAAATCGCCATTAGGAACGGTCACAATCGTACGTGATAGCGTACGTACGCGCGATGAGCGAATACCGATATCAATTACCGTACCTTCATAAGTGCCAAACTTACAATAGTCACCTATCCGCACTGGCGAGTCCGCTACGACGACCACACTACCCACTAAGTTTTCAATGGTCTTTTGTGCACCAAGTGCTAATGCTAAACCACCAACCCCCAATGCGGCAATACCAGTCGTCAAATCAAAACCCAAATTGCCAAAAATGACAATAACAGCAAAGATAAGCAGCAAGGCTTTGACGACTTTTCGCAATAGTCCTAAGATAGAGACACGTTCAGTATAGTTTTTCTTATAGCTTAGGTTGACCGCGCGGGTAAAGATTGCATCGATGACTCGTAGCAGCAACCATGTTATCGCAAGCCAAGAAGCAATTTCGGTAAAACGGTTAACGGGTTCCCGTAGCGTTACCGACACGCCAGCATAGACCATCACTTCTGATAAAATCAATGCCATGATAACGACAGCCAGTGGCAAGATAACTTTGTCTGGTACAGGTAACGGGGTATTGCGTACACGCGGGTAAACAATTTTTAGTAAATGATACAATAGCCAAACCATGATATAAGTCAGCACAAAGCTACTAACAACCATAGTAAGGGCTGCAACCAAATCAGCCAATTGATAGCCAAATAGCTTTTTACCTTCTAATGACTCGATTGTATAGCGAGACACCAAAGTAGGCTCTGTGTTTTCTAATACTTCTGGTACAGAGCTCAGCGTCTCAGTAGAAAACTGCCAGTACTGCTCACCTTGCTTGGACACCACTCTTTCAAGTAACAACGGCACACTTTTTTCGCCAATACTGATACTGCCCACATTTTCTTGGCTTGGTGGCAACTGATCGGTTAGGTTACCTTCAGGGGTATTACTGATTTGTAAGTCAGGCTGAAAGCGTCCACCAGCATCGAGCGCTTGCTTGAACTCGCGTACTGCCGTCGTTGGATTATCAGATTTGGTTAGATTAAGATAATTACTGGCCAATAGATAATCGTTTTCGCCCAGTGCACTGATGAACCCTTGTACTGTATGGCGTGGTGTGTCGCGTCCAAATGAGTCTGGCAATGTTTGACGTACGGTCTCTTCACTACCAGTACTTACACCAAGCGCACCAGGTTCAGCAGCCATGACGCTATGAGGCATTATCGCGCTCAATATCATCAAGGCCAAAAGTACAATCATTGCCAATGGCATTTTAATTGATGACATCAATAGGGGTAATATAGTGTTAAAACTCAGATCACGCTTAATGAACAAAACCAACCTCTTAACTTTAGTAGTAGCACAACTGGTGATAATGGATAATATCTGCCGCTATCATAACAATTATTCATAAAATTAGTGGCTTTGATTGCACGTTTTCATAGTAATTTATATTTTTAATTCTTATTTATACTATGTCATCCTCATCTATTAAAGAGTTATAAAAATATTGCCGAAGTATTTGCATGAACTTCTCGCAGTGTATGGTGAAAAACATTCAACTTACCATGAGGAAACATTAGGTTTAAATGGTTTATAAAGTAATCGTTTTTATAGATAATAAGCGTTGTATAAGCTGTCCACTACTTTTTGTAACACTTCTTTCTCAATCTTTGCTTTCGTAACCTTGGAAATCATTATGTTATTATCACGCTCTTCTTCATCTACTTATCTACGTTGTAGTATTTTAAGCGTATTGGGCTTACTTTCTATAAATACAGCAATGGCTGTCACACCTGTCAGCCCTGAACTAGATACTGTCACTGATAATAATGAGCTGCCACAAGTTGAGCTTGATAAAATCGTCGTCACCGCCACGCGTACGCCTACTAAAACCAGTAACGTTATTGCTCAGACTCGGGTGATTAATAGCGAAGAGTTGCAGCGTTATCGAGGTCAAACTGTCACTGATGTACTAAAAAATCAGCCTGGTATCAATATTACCCAAAGTGGCGGCATGGGTACAGCCAGTAATTTTTATATGCGTGGCTTTGATAGTAAGCAAGTATTGGTGATTATCGATGGTATACGATATGGCTCTATCTCCTTAGGCAGCCCTTCTCTGAACTTGTTATCCGCAGACCAAATTGATCGCATCGAAATTTTATACGGTGCCTCTGGTTCTAGTATTTACGGTTCTGACGCCATGGGCGGTGTTATTCAAATTTTCACCAAGGGCAATAATGTAGAACAATCCAATGTTTCTACGACTGTTGGTTATGGTAGTAACAATCATTACCAAGTCGGTATAACAGGTCAGCTTAAAAATGACACTTCCTCATTAAGCTTGGGTGTCAGTCGCAATGAAACAGATGGGTTTAACGCTATTGCCAACTCTGACTCCTATGATTTCAACGCAGACGATGATGGCTTTAAATCTACCAATGCCAGTTTGGCATTGCAGCATAAGCTATCAGACTCGCTAAGCGCGGGAATAAGTGCCTTGTATACCGACTCTACCACTGATATTGACTCAGCAGGAAACGCGTTTCCAAATGCCTCTTCAGATCAAAAAAACGGCAGTGCAAATGCTTATCTTCAATACAAAACGCCTTTGACGGTCAGTAAGCTTAGCTATGGTCAAAGTATTGACAAGTCCACTTCTCATGATGCCAACTCTATTAATTATCAAGAAGGCAGTCAGTACGATACCACGCAAGAGCAAGCACGCTTAGAGACCAGTATTAACGCGCGACCTGGTACTGTGATTGTTGGCGCAGAATGGTTGTCACAGAAACTAGACGCATCAGATGTTTTGGATTTTTCAGGCTTCCCTGATCCTGCCGTGCAAACCACTTACAACCCTGACGATAGAACGGTCAAAAGTGCTTTTGTTGGTTATCAATTGTCAGAGTATTATTATGACCTGCAAGCCAACTATCGCTTAGATGACAACTCACAGTATGGTAATGAGAGCACCTACAATTTAGGCGCAGCTATACGCCCGTTGGCTGGCATGCGAATTGGTGCCAACTATGCCACTGGATTTCGTGCACCAACGTTTAATGACTTATACTGGCCTGGTTTTAGCAACCCCAATCTAAAGCCCGAAAAAACGGAGAACACAGAGGTATTCGTTGAATACGCTAATGAAGCTCAAACGTCACGACTGACAGGCTATTATACCGATGCAGAAGACCTGATTTCTAATGCGACAAATATCAGTGAAGCGAAAATCAAAGGATTGAGCTTGACCTCAGACTGGAATATGAATGCCTTCATATTTGGTCTCGGTTATGACTACTTAGACGCAAAGGACAAAACGGCAAATAGCGCCAGCTATAATCAACAGCTTGCCTATCGTCCTAAAAACAGCGGTATGGTTTATGTGGGTTATCAGCAACCTACGTTCGATGTTCGCCTTGAAGCCAAACATACTGATAATAGAGTCACGGCCGAAAACAATAAGCTTGATAGTTACACGTTGCTTAATTTGAGCGGCGCTGTTTATATCAATCCTAATCTTCGCGCTAACTTGCGTGTGGATAATATTACTGACGAGGACTATACCCTTGCCAGCCAATTCGGTAATGAATATGCCACAGAAGGCACCAGCTATTTCGGCTCTTTAACTTATGATTGGTACTAAACTGCTGGCAAATTAAAAAGCATTTATTAAGAATAAGAGAGGCCATCCAATGATGGTCTTTTTTTGTGCTGATCAAAAAAACAAGATTACTCATACCTTTACTGTCTAATATTTATGTTATCCAATAGGTGACAATCACGGATTCATCAATTACAATAACGACCTCCGAGAGGTGTTGCGCCATAATTATCGATTACTGCATTTGAGCTAAATTGCTTTGCAAATCATTTGTTATGTTAGGCTCGGTTAACTGTTCATTACCATTTTTGGTTATGAACAGCGCAAATAACGGCACCTGCGTTTTTATTCTTTTTATCTATTAACTGATAGGAGCATATTATGGACGCAGTGTCTAACATACCATCTGCCCATACGATCAACCCCTCTTTCACCGACTATAAAGTTGCTGACATCAGCCTTGCTGATTATGGTCGCCGTGAAATCACGCTAGCCGAAGCCGAAATGCCTGCCCTTATGGGTCTGCGTCGTCGCTACCAAGATGAGCAACCGCTTAAAGGCGCCAAAATCGCTGGCTGTATCCACATGACGATTCAGACTGCCGTTCTTATCGAGACATTAGTCGCGCTAGGTGCTGAAGTACGCTGGACTTCATGTAACATCTTCTCAACTCAAGACCATGCTGCTGCAGCTATTGCTGCTGCGGGTGTGCCTGTATTTGCTTGGAAAGGCGAAACAGAAGAAGAGTACGAATGGTGCTTGCGTCAACAAATCCACGTTGGCGGCGAAGAATCAGGTCAGCTTTGGGATGCTAACTTAATCTTGGATGATGGCGGCGATTTAACCGCGTTAATTCATAACGATTATGCCCAGATGCTTGATAACATCCACGGTATCTCAGAAGAGACCACCACTGGCGTGCATCGCTTGGTTGAGATGCTGGGTAAAGGCACGCTAAAAGTACCTGCAATCAACGTCAACGATGCGGTTACCAAGTCTAAAAACGACAACAAATATGGCTGCCGTCATAGCTTAAATGACGCTATCAAACGTGCTACTGACATGTTCCTTGCTGGTCGCCGCGCATTAGTTATCGGTTATGGCGATGTGGGTAAAGGCTCAACCCAAAGCTTACGCCAAGAAGGCATGATCGTACGAGTATCAGAAGTCGATCCTATCTGTGCTATGCAAGCCTGTATGGATGGCTACGAAGTATTGTCTCCGTATATCAATGGTGACAACACTGGCGGCGCGGATAACATCAACACTCGCCTGTTAGAAGATACTGATCTGATTGTTACCACGACTGGTAACTATCATGTTTGCGATAAACATATGCTAGCGGCGCTAAAGCCTGGTGCCGTCGTCTGTAACATCGGTCACTTTGACACCGAAATCGATACTCAGTTTATGCGTGACAACTGGCGCTGGGTTGAGATCAAACCACAAGTGCATCAAATTTTCCGCTCAGATGATGAAAACGATTATCTGATTTTGCTTGCCGAAGGTCGCCTAGTCAACTTAGGTAATGCCACAGGTCACCCATCACGCGTGATGGACGGCTCATTTGCCAACCAAGTATTAGCCCAAATGTATCTGTTCGAAGAAAGATTTGCTGAGCTTCCTGTTGATGAGCGCTTCGATAATTTATATGTCAAAGTATTGCCGAAAAAGCTTGACGAAGAAGTCGCTGCTGCGATGGTTGCAGGCTTTAACGGTACATTGACTAAGCTGACTGAGAAACAGGCTGAGTACTTAGGTGTTCCAGCTGAAGGTCCGTTTAAGCCTGATGCTTATAAATACTAAGGAGCGCGATTGTGAGTAAGCCTGCTTTTTCTTTTGAGTTTTTCCCAGCCAAAACTGAGCTGGGACACGAAAAGCTACTTAGTACTTATGATGAGCTCAATAAACTGTCGCCGAGCTACTTTTCGGTGACTTATGGTGCAGGTGGCTCGACTCGTAGCCGTACCTTAAATATTGTCCAAGCATTGTGCGCGCGCGGTGAGACTGATATTGCACCGCATATGTCTTGTATCGGTGACGACAAGGCCGAGATTGCTGAGCTTCTAACGCATTATAAGAGTCTAGGTATCACGCGGCTGGTCGCCCTACGCGGTGATTTACCGTCAGGTCAGGTCGGTATGGGTGAGCTACCGTTTGCGCTAGATTTGGTTAAGTTTATTCGTGAGCACTCAGGCGAGCATTTTCACATCGAAGTGGCTGCGTATCCTGAGATGCATCCGCAAGCGCGAAGCTTCGAGTTCGATGTTGATAATTTGGTCAATAAGTACCAAGCTGGTGCAAATGCTTCTATTACGCAGTTTTTTTACAATGCTGATAGCTATTTATATCTGCGAGATACCTTAGAAAAACGTGGTATCGATACTGCTGTTCAGCCGCTGGTTGCAGGTATCATGCCGATTACCAACTCAAGTAACCTCGTTCGCTTTGCCGATAGTTGTGGCGCTGATATTCCACGTTATGTGCGTAAACGGTTGGCTGACTTTGGCGATGACCGCACCGCTATTCGCGAGTTTGGTTTTGAGGTGGTTTATCGTTTGTGCGGGCGTCTTATCAATGAGGGCGTGCCAGCCATGCATTTTTATAGCATGAATAAAGTTGAGCCAAACAAGCGCTTAGTAGAAGCCTTGGGCCTTGTCTCTTAGTTCTTATAACAGATTATTTATCATAACTGGCGTTCTTCGGAGTGCCAGTTTTTTTATGCTAAATATAAAACATTCAAACCGTTATAACTTTATAAAAAAATTACTTTTATATTAAGCTCTATTTACTATAGAGATACTTTTATCTAAACAATATTTTGCTAAAATATATAAGAAATGAAATATTGTCGTTTAAATATAGGATTCAGTCATTTTGAGACGTTTTTTTTATGCTACTAGCAGTGATATTGATGCCAACTACCCTAAATTAAGTACTTTCTCCATTGGTACAGATATTGCCTTAACAGAAAGCATCGTACATCATTGGGGCCGCGTACTGCGTGCAAATGTCGGAGATAAAGGTATTTTATTTGATGGCTTTGGCGGCGAGTATCATGTAAAGCTGCAAAACATCGGCAAAAAAAACGCTACGGTGACGTTGTTGGCTCATACAGACAAAGATCGCAATGCTCCTATCCATACCAAAATAGGCTTGGTCATGAGTCGTGGAGATCGGATGGATTATGCGATTCAAAAGGCTACTGAGCTGGGTGTGACTGGTATTCAATTGTTAAGCAGTCATCATGGTGAGGTGAATCTCAAACCAGCGCAAGTAGATAAAAAGCTACTACACTGGCAGCAAGTAGCTATTGCCGCAAGCGAACAGTGCGGACTAAATCGGCCACCCCTTATTTTTGCTCCGATTTCTATTGACGACTGGCTGCAAGGCTTGGACACCAACGATACAGACTTACAAGTGATTGTTAGCTCTATTGTCTCCACGCTTAGCCAAGACCCTTACTATCAGATATTGCGACAACCAGCTGATCTACGTATGCAGCTTAGCGTACCGGCGCCAGATCAACCTGTCATGCCTGAGTCGTTGCCAACAGTACTGACACAAGCTTCACCTTATATTGAACTGTTGATTGGCCCTGAGGGTGGTCTTAGCGAGAATGAACGCCAGCAAGCCGCCAATTTTGGATTTGCACCTTGGCAAATTGGGACCAGAGTCTTACGTACCGAAACCGCCCCTGTTGTCGCTCTAGCCACATTACATGCGCTTCATTATTTGCACCAACGAAAAACATGAGTCCTCATCAAAAATAATCTTTAGTAGACAATTGTCTATATTCTATATACCATCGCTATCTTATGACTTTAATATAATATTAATATCCTTGCTTGACTATTGAGTCTCAATTATGACTACCTTTGCGCCCCTTTCACCATCAGTTAAGCAGCAACTAATGTCGGAGCTGTGCGAGCGTCTCGAAGACGCTGTATTTATTTTAGACGCCAATTTACGCTACCTGTCCATCAATCCTGCTTATGAGATAATGATTGGTTTTGAAGAGCCATACATGATTGGACGACCTCTTGGTATCTACGCTGCTGAGTTCTTATCAAAAAAAGAGCAGTCTATCTTAAAAGATATCTCCAATCGACTAGATGGTGAGGGTTTTTATGAAAATAACTTTGCTCTACTAAACCGTTATGGACGCACACTCAATTGTCATATATCTTATCGCAGGATTTATGTAGACAAAACTGTCTATTATATTGGAATGGTACGCGATATCTCCTCTGTCGTCGAAGACCAACAACAAGTTGCGCATCTACTCAATCATAATCAGTTAACAGGACTACCCAATCGTAAAGTATTTTTGAGTCAGACCAATGATGTCTTAATGGATAGCTTCCAAGAAGTAGTGATTATTCGAGCAAATATTGATCGTTATCGTATTTTGGTCAATAACCTTGGACAAGACAATGTTGATGAGCTTATAAAAGAGTTTGTTGCTAGAGTAAACGCCCTTGAGCTCAACCAGCTACTATGTTTTTCACACTTAGGCGGTGATGATTTTGGGCTATTGTTCGAGTTTAGTGATGCTCATCTAGTACGCCACGAGCTTGATAGCTTGATGCATATGTGCGAGCGACCATTTGTATTAAAAAATACCAGTATTTATTTACAGATATCGGTTGGGGTCAGTTATTATCCTAAAGACGGTAACCAGTTAAGCAGTTTGCTAAATAAAGCTGAAAAAGCGTTACATTATGCCAAAGAGCATGGCGGAGATGATGTCTGCTGGTATAACGACGAGATAAACCACGAATCAATCGACAGTTTGCAGTTAGAGACTGAGCTACGTGAAGCCATATCGGCCAAGCAGTTCGTGCCCTATTATCAGCCTAAAGTCACTTTAGAATCGGGCGCTATCGCTGGTTTTGAAGCACTCGTACGTTGGCAGCATCCTACGCGTGGATTGCTACAACCAAAAGATTTTATTGAAGCTATTATTAAGCACAAACTGTCATTTGATTTATTTTGTCAGATGGCTGTTCAAATCGCTGAGCAGCTTCGTATTTGGGAGTCGATGAATTTTACGCAACATGTCTGCATCAATGCCGATGCTGCAGAATTTAGCCATATTGAATTTTTTGACTTTGTAACCAATCTATTCACGCACCATTCTATTCAACCTCATCAGTTACATATTGAAGTTACTGAGTCATCTTTAATGCTGCGGCATGCAAGTGTTAAGCAACAGCTTATTGCGCTAAAAGAGCTGGGAGTCTGTTTGTCATTAGATGATTTTGGTACGGGTTACGCCTCTCTTAGTTACTTACAAGAGTACCCCTTCGACTTTATTAAAATTGACAAGAGCTTTATCGATAAAATAGTGAATAATCGTACTCAGTCTGCCATTGTTAAAGCTATTTTAGACTTGGCTACTGCTTTGGATATGAGCGCCGTCGCCGAAGGAATCGAGACTGAGCAGCAACGTGATTTGTTATTACAAATGGGCTGCGAGTATGGACAAGGTTACTGGTTTGGCCGCCCTGTCTCAGCTGACATAGCAACTAAAATGTTGAGTCATGCGTCTCTTCCAGACGCACGTTTCAATTAATTTAATCTATCACTACTACTATAGTGATTGGCTTATATAGCTTTTCTGTGTACCGTATTTAGCACTATTTTTTGTCCTTCAACGCTGATTATATAAAGGATGCAAGTTGGGTTGATGACTTATCAGTATTATAACCAAACTTGTATAATTTCTAGTGAACGCCTATCTTTTGAGGTGAATTTACTAATACAGTCATAATTCTTTTAGCATTTTTCAACGTTATATTATATGACCGATATCGTAGCCCTAAGTCTTTTGTGTAGGCAAATCTGATATCAGTAACATACTAACAGTCAAAATAACCACAAACCAAGTCGTTTGTTTGCTGTCGGTCATACCAAAAAAAAGGACAGGAAGTTATGCAGTACAAAGCCCCATTACGTGATATTCAATTCGTCATGCATGAGCTACTTGATAGCGAAAGCCACTATAAACGCTTACCAAAATTTCAAGAAGCTGATCGCGAGTTAATGGACAGTCTATTTGAGATGGCTGCAAGCTTTGCTGAAAATGAGTTGTCACCACTGAATCAAAGCGGCGATGCTGAAGGCTGTCATTTTGATAATGGCAAGGTCACCACCCCTAAAGGCTTTAAAGAAGCTTATCAACAGTACTGCGAGCTTGGCTTTCCTGCGCTTTCTGCTGAAGAAGAGTTTGGTGGTCAAAATATGCCATTTTCATTATCTACGGTCATCAATGAGATGGTAGGTACGGCTAACTGGTCATTCTCTATGTATCCTGGCTTATCTCATGGCGCTATCCAAACCATCGAGCATCATGGTACTGATAGCCAAAAAGACACGTATTTAGAAAAGATGGTCACTGGCGAATGGTCAGGCACCATGTGTTTGACTGAAGCACATGCAGGTTCTGACTTGGGTATTATTCGTACCAAAGCGCAGCCGAATGACGACGGCAGTTATAGCATCACTGGTCAAAAGATTTTCATCTCAGCCGGCGAGCATGATTTGGCTGAAAACATCATTCATATCGTCTTAGCGCGTCTACCAGGTGCACCTGCTGGCACTAAAGGCATCTCACTGTTTATCGTGCCAAAGATGATAGTTAATGAAGACAATAGCTTAGGCGAAAACAACAACGTTGTTTGCGGCTCTATCGAACATAAAATGGGTATCAAAGCCTCTGCCACTTGTGTAATGAACTTTGATAGTGCCAAAGGCTACTTGATTGGTCCTGAAAACCGTGGCCTACAGTGCATGTTTACCTTTATGAACGTGGCACGTATTGGTACTGCTGTTCAAGGCTTAACTGCTGCAGAATATGCGTTCCAAGGTTCATTGACTTATGCCAAAGATCGTTTAGCAATGCGTTCATTATCAGGTGTAAAAGCACCAGACAAAGTCGCTGATCCTATCATTGTACATCCAGCTGTTCGCAACATGCTATTGACTGAAAAAGCCTTTGCTGAAGGTGGCCGTGCGCTAGTATATTATCTCTCTCATTTTGCCGATACGGTCGCAAAAGGTGAAGGCGATGACCTAAAATTTGCTGACCAAATGCTGTCACTGTTGACGCCGATTGCTAAAGCGTTCTTAACCGAAACGGGTCTAGAGGCCGCCAATCATGGCGTACAAGTCTATGGTGGTCATGGCTTTATCAGTGAATGGGGTATGGAGCAAAACGTCCGTGACACCCGTATCGCTTGCCTGTACGAAGGTACCACTGAGATTCAAGCGCTTGATTTACTTGGTCGTAAAGTCTTAGGCTCACAAGGTAAGTTGCTGGCAAACTTTGTCGATATTATTCAGAAGTTCTGTGAAGAAAATAAAGACAATGATGAGATGGGACAGTTCATCCGTCCACTTGCCAGGCATCTAAAAGAATGGGGTGACTTGACTTCACGTATTGGTATGCAAGCCACTGAAAACCCAGACGCCGTTGGCGGTGCTGCCGTTGATTACATGTATTTTAGTGGCTATGTTACCCTTGCCTACTTATGGGCACGTATGGCACTTATTGCTCAAACTGAAATTAAAAATGGCAACAGTGAACATGCCTTCTATGATGCCAAGGTGAAGACAGCACAATTCTATTTTGCTAAGTTGTTACCGCGTACTACGACGCACGTACAGCGCATCAGTACAGGTGTTGAGCCATACATGACTATGAACGTTGATCAATTTGCTTTTTAGAATCGAGCTGTAATAGATTATATTACGATTAAATACTACTACTTTTGATCGACTGAGGATTTAGACGCGGTACCACTATCGGCAACATACTTAGGTGTGTTGCCGATTTTTTTGGTATTGGCTTGTTAATTTTTATTAAAATATCTAATTTATACTCCCTATGGATTCCATTTGGAGTATAATACTGAAATTAAGAGAGTTCATTGTAAGGATCATATGATGGCAAGCAAAAATACAACGCCTATTCGTGCTCGCGCAGGCGAGACAGAAAAGGTCACAATTAATCTTGGCTACGTAGATCTTGGGCAAGTAGATTTGATGGTGCAGGAAGGCTTCTATTCTAATCGCACGGATTTTATTCGCACTGCGATACGTAATCAGCTAACCATACATGCTGATGTGGTACGGCAAACCGTGGCTCGTAAAACCTTAGAGTTAGGACTACGTCATTACACACGCGCCGATCTTGAAGCCGTTCAAGAGCGTAATGAAAAATTACATATTCAAGTATTGGGTCTGGCGACCATCGCCGCCGATGTAACTCCAGAACTGGTGGAAGCCACTATTGAAAGCATTACCGTATTAGGCGTCCTGCAGGCAAGCCCAGAGATAAAAGCAGTTTTGGCTAACAAAATGGTTTAAGCATCTGCTTTTACTATCTCCCCCAAATTTTATAGATATATCAAGGAAAATAGCCAATGAATTTTTCAAAATTTAATATGACACCGCCGCATCTCAAAGAAGCAATGGAACTTATGAAATCTGGTCAGCTAAAAGAAGCCACCATTGCCATTCAAAAGAACTTAAGTGGGGCAGCACCAGCCAGCCATACCGACAAAAACCCTATTAAAGATGTGACGCCTATCAAGGATGTGGCGCCTGATGTAACATCTGATGTGCCAATGTCACAAGATCGCACGTCCCCGACAGACAAGCCAACAGGCACTGATGAGCTATTTAGTAAGCTGCCTGATAAATTGCAAGATTTTACAGATAAAATGAAGCATTTTAAGCTGGACTTGCCATCAGTTATGGATATAAGTGCCTTACGTACTGGGGTCAGTACACATAGTGAGCCGTTCATTCCTGACAATGCACAGTTTCTCAAAGGCAACCTGAAGTCGTCTCAAGGCAGTCACGACTACCGGCTATATATTCCCTCAAACTATGCGCAAGCGGTGGAAGACGGCCTACGCTTACCTTTAATAGTCATGCTCCACGGCTGTACGCAATCACCAGAAGATTTTGCAGTAGGTACACGTATGAATGAATTGGCAGAAAAGCATCGTTGCCTGATCGTCTACCCTTCTCAGCCAGCTTCTGCTAACCCCAATCGCTGTTGGAACTGGTTTAAACCTTCTGATCAACAACAAGGTAAAGGCGAGCCTGCATGGCTTGCAGCCTTGACTACATCCATTATTGAGGATTACGCAGTGGACTCATCACGGGTGTATATTGCAGGGCTATCTGCAGGCGCTGCAATGGCTGTGATTATGGCAGAGAACTATCCTAAGATGTATGCTGCAGTTGGCGTTCATTCAGGGTTGGCTTATCGCAGTGCCACCGATTTGCCGTCTGCAATGATGACGATGCGACAAGGCGGTTCTGCTCCTTTAAAACCTGCAAGTAATAATAAATTCGTTCCAATGATTGTGTTTCATGGTGATCAGGATCATACGGTAAGTATTCGTAATGGCGAGCAGGTCTTTGAGCAAGCAAAGCAGCGCTTACAAGCGCAAGAAACTGGTTTAACCACTCACCAACATAAGCAATGTTCTGAGCAAAACTGTCGTAGTACTCAGTTAGAGATTCGTGACAGTAAAGGAGTTAGCCAGTTAGAATATTGGAAAATCCACGGTGCTGGGCATAGCTGGGCGGGCGGCAATAGCGCCGGGTCTTACACTGACCCTAAAGGACCAGATGCATCAAAAGAGATGCTGCGGTTTTTCTTTAATCAATAATTATAATTGGTTTAATATACAAACATTGCACCAGACTGGTATGAACTTTTTGTAGCCTTTGTCAGTGTAGACACAGCAGGAAAGAAAATTAATACCAGTCGAGAAGCTTCACATAACGTAGCAACTTCTTAGTTGAGCACTACAATAGCAGTAGTCAACTTTTGGTGTACGCACTATTCACTAAGAGATACACAAGCTTAGCCACTAATTTGCTAAACTTTACTGACTATCTCAGACTCTAACTTAATAAAAACCATTGCATTATTTGCCATGACGGTTAAAGAACATCATGATAAATATAAGCAAATATGTATATAACTTTATTAATCTTAAACCAAAGGAATGTTTATGGCTGTTTATAATGCCCCTCTAACTGACATGCGTTTTATATTAACCGATGTCTTTAAGGCGCCTGAGTTTTGGCAAAACAATGACAACTTATCTCATGTCGACATGGAAACAGTCGATATGATTTTAGAAGAAATGGCCAAATTAAGTAAAAACGTTCTGTTGCCTATCAATCGTACTGGCGACGAAGAAGGCGCGACTTATCATGGTGATGGCGTCGTCACTACCCCTAAAGGCTTTAAAGAAGCTTATCAGCAATATGCTGAGTCAGGTTGGGTCGGACTTGGCGGTAATCCTGAGTACGGTGGCCAAGGTTTTCCAAAAATGGTTACTATGCTTACCGAAGAGATGCTTTTTACCACCAACCAGTCATTTACGCTCTACCCCAACCTAACAGTTGGTGCAACCTTGTGTCTTAACGCGGCGGGCTCAGAAGAGCAAAAGCAGACATATTTAGAAAAAATGTATTCAGGTGAATGGTCAGGTACTATGTGTTTAACCGAACCGCATGCAGGTACTGATTTAGGTATTATCAAAACCAAAGCCATACCAAATGACGACGGTAGCTATAATATCTCTGGTACCAAAATCTTTATCACTGGCGGTGAACACGACTTAACTGAGAATATCGTTCATCTAGTATTGGCTAAAACCCCAAATGCGCCAGAAGGCTCAAAAGGTATCTCTTTATTCGTTGTACCAAAATTTTTAGTCAATGATGATGGCAGCTTAGGCGAACGTAATACCTTATCAGCTGGCTCAATCGAGCATAAAATGGGTATCAAAGCTTCAGCCACTTGTGTCATGAACTTTGACGATGCCAAGGGCTGGATGGTTGGTGCTGAGAATACTGGTTTATCGTCAATGTTCATTATGATGAACTATGAGCGCGTAACGATGGGTCTGCAAGGACTTGGCGGTACTGAGCTTGCTTATCAAAATGCAGCGCTTTATGCGTTTGAACGCGCTCAAGGTCGTAGTGATACTCAACTACAAAGTCCAGAAAAACCAGCCGATGCTATCGTTCATCATGCCGATGTGCGCCGTATGCTATTGAATGCTAAAGCCAATAGTGAGGCATCACGCTGTTTTGCGATGTATGTTGCAAAACAACTCGATACTGAAAAATTCAGCACAGATCCTGAAGCAGCTCAAGCCGCTGCTGCACGTGTGGCCTTACTAACGCCGATCGCAAAAGCCTTCTTAACTGATAAAGCATTAGAAGCTACTATCGATTGCCAGCAAGTCTTTGGTGGTCATGGTTATGTCCGCGAATGGGGCATGGAGCAAATCGTACGTGATACGCGTATCGCCCAGATTTATGAGGGTGCAAACGGTATTCAAGCACTTGATCTGTTAGGCCGTAAAGTCGCTCGTAATGATGGTAAATATATTGCTCATTTTTTAGGCGAAATCCGTGATTATGTTAGTACGATGCAAGTTGATCATGGCATCAAGCAAGCGACATTAGATGCTGCTGATACCGTTGAAGAGCTGACTAAAACAGTATTAACCAATATTGGCTCTCGTAAAAATGAGATTAATGGCTGCGCGGTTGATTACATGCATGCGGTCGGCTACCTATGCTACTCATACATGTTTGCCTTGATGGTTGAAGCGTCTAACGGTAAAGATGGCGAGTTTTATACCAATAAAGCCAAGCTTGCTGATTACTTTGTTGGTCGCGTTTTACCGCGCATCGATGCCCATGCACAGATGGTCAAAGCTGGTAGTGATCCGATGATGAACTTTGATTTAGACTATTTTAACGTACCTGCCAGCTAAACAAAGTTTATAGAATTGATAGTTATTTAATTATCGATATATTCATTAATGAGAAAGGACAGTATAATTACTGTCCTTTTTTTTGCCAAAACTATATTTAAAACAACTGCTAACAAAATAACTAAACATGACCTTGCACTTCCGATTAAAATAACCTGCATTGGCTATCAACTTAACACCGATATTTGTATCTAACACTCAACAAATATATCAATACAAACTCTCTGTATAACCGCTAAAAATAGTACCTCATAATCCCTATCACAACTGTCAAAACAGTAGCACATCAACCAACAGAACAATAACGATAAAGAGTACGCTGTGTCAGAGATAAAACGCATTTTACAACAAATTACCGCCTTAAGTGACGTGCCAGAGCCATCTGTACTTCGGCGTTTAATTGATGAGCTACGGGTCACTGAAAACGAGCCTGCACTTGCCAATCAAAACATCCAAACCCTTATCGACATTTTGCGTCAGCATCCAGAATATAGTGATGGTCTTGCAAGCTTTGTACTAAAACTCATTATCCAATATCGTCAAATCTCCCTATATACTGATACTGGTATCATGTCAGATGAGGGGTTTTTTAGTAGCTTACGCCGCTTGCTTGGTCATCGGTTCTTACCGCTCCTGCCCCAAGATGATTCTGTCGTTGAATTGGTCGGTTATCTGTTCTATAAACGTCAAGATGAGCGCTGGCTTGCTCACATCGAAAAAGACAAATGGGAAGCGTTGGTTGATCTACTTAATGTTAAAGAAGAGCATTTATACTTAGTAGCGACCGCCAAAAACAGTATTTTAAATGCGATAGTCATTTTATCCTACCGTATTAGCGGTATTGGTCTGCATCCTGACTTAATGGAAGCTTATCCGCAGATTTTGAACTATTCTGCATCTTTTGTTGCTCAAAACCAAGAAGCCGTATTGTTTGTCAATCAGTATCGACAAGCGCATGAGCTTGACACTTTAACGGACATTACGCCTGAACATGCGGTCAATCCTGCTCCGCTACTGGTCATGCTTGAGCAATGTGAAGATATCGTTGCAACGGTACGCAAACGCATCTATAAAACTGGTATCTCCATTCGCTTGACCAATATGATGTTACGACTTGATCAAAGCTTACAACGCATGCGTATCTTAACGGAGCTGGTGGCTGATAGCGGTCAGAATCGCGACAAAGCGGTAATCAACCTGATTCAAACTCTCATTACCACTGCCAATCGTCGTTATAGTATCGGCTACCTAATCGATAACAATACTAAGCTGTTATCACGTAAAGTCACTGAAAACGCCAGCCGCGTGGGTGAGCACTATATCAGCACAGACAAAGCTGGTTATCAAAAAATGTTCAAAAAAGCGTCCATTGGTGGGTTTTTTATTGCCTTTATGGCTACTATTAAAATCTTAGCCTATCATTTGGCCCTTGCACCAATGGGCCGAGCCTTTATAAACAGCATGATCTATGGCTTAGGTTTTGTTTTTATTCATATTGTTCATGGTACTGTGGCAACTAAGCAGCCAGCGATGACTGCTGCCGCTATTGCCTCAACCATATCAGAGGGCTCAGGTAAAAAATCACACCAGCTGACGAAGTTATCGGAGCTAGTAGTCGATATCTTGCGCACCCAGTTTATCGCTATCATGGGTAATATCATGCTAGCGATTCCTGTTGCATTGATCATCTCTTTTGCATGGTTACAATATACAGGTGCGCCGATGATTGATACCGAAAAAGCGGGGCACCTACTTCATGATCTAGACCCTTTTCGATCGCTAGCACTGCCTCATGCGGCCATCGCTGGGGTATATCTGTTTTTATCCGGTCTTATTGCAGGCTACTATGACAATTTGGCGGTTTACAATAAAATTGGCGCTCGCATTAATAGGCATTGGCTACTTCAGCGTTTATTACCCAAAAGATGGCTTCGACGCTTGAGCGGCTTTATAGAGGCCAATCTTGGCGCTATCATGGGCAATTTTTTATTCGGCGTATTTTTAGGTAGCACGGCGACCATTGGTTATTTATTTGGTTTACCGATTGATATTCGTCATATTGCATTTGCGTCTGCCAATTTGGCTCATGGACTGTTCAATATGTCAGCGGCTCAGATAAGTTGGGATGTGGTTTTGATCTCTATTCTTGGCGTCGCACTTATCGGTATCGTCAACTTAATGGTCAGTTTTTCCTTGGCACTTCTAGTCGCCTTACGATCAAAAGAAGTCCGCTTTTTTGAGTGGCGTAGACTATCCAAGCTTGTTTTTGGACATATTGTCAGTCATCCATCTGACTTTTTTTGGCCGCGTGACAAACCGATGAAGTATGCCCGTATTGATAGTCAAGGTCATATGATATTTGATGATACTGCCGGACAAAAAGGCGGTAAACCATTACCCAGTAATTATGTGATACGGCGCTTATCTGATGTCAAAATCATACCTAACTCAGTCTCTGTTGACGCAAAAGGTGAACGAACAACCACAGACATATATTATGAAAATCAGTCTCAAGATCATGGACAGGAGGGTGCTGTAGATAAGAACGTGACTAGAAAGGTTGTCGACCTTGATGATGGATTAGTAGACGAAGAGCTAAATAGCGTGCCTTACTATAGTGATATTCAATATGATAAGACCACCAAAACACTAGGGGACGTTAATAGTAACAAAACCAGCAATCATGATAAAAACGCTGATAACAAGGCTACAGGGGATGCAAAAACGCCCTTGCCGAAACCTAAAAAACCGCCCAAACTGCCTAATTAATAGGGCAGTTTTGGGAGCTTTATACCTGGTCAACTGCTGATATTACTGCTGATAAGAGGTCTAACAATGTTTTCTTGATACTTCATTGATATTTGCCACCTAAACCTTCAAAGTCACGCTGGCTCATCCTACTTTCTGCCTGTCTGAATGAGCAGTACACCACCCAGAATAAGTAGCAAGGCGATAATTTCTACATAAGTGATAGCCTCTCCTATAATCGCACCAATTATTACAGCAACGATAGGTGCAATATACGTCGCACCAGCGGCACGCACAGAGCCTAAAGTCTCGATGATAAAGTAGTAAATTAAAAAAGCGGCGCCCGTTCCTAATATACCAAGTCCTAGTACAGTGCCCCACAGTGCTTGGGCATCTGTCGCTATATGAGTTATACCATCAAAATCAATGAGCACGGCAAGCGTCATCACCGCGAGTCCAATCTGCCATGTGGCTAATGCCAATGGTGATAGTTTTAGATGCGATAGAAAACGCCGCGCATAAACAAATGATGCCCCAACGCTTAAAGAACCCGCGAGCATCCATAACACACCTGCAAGAGATATACTCATGCCGCCTTGCCATGGACGCGCACTCAAGGCAATACCTGCAAACCCTAAGGCAACTCCCAGCGCCATCTGCTTAGTGGGTCTCTCCTCTGGTAAAAAAAGCGCTGCCCCTAAAAAAGTAAATATTGGTATCGAGCCACTAAATAACCCTGCAATACTACTGGGTAACAATGCAGTACCAGCAATAAACCCATAATAGTAGAAGGAGGTTGCAAGCACAGACATAATGATAAAATGCGGCAAATACGCAAGTTGCTTTCGAGTAATGACTTTATGACGCCATGCTATTAACGCTAAAGGTATAAATCCAAACAACACTCGTAGAAAGACAGTTTGAGAAGGCGTGATTAAAGCGGTGGCCCACTTCATAAAAATAAAGTTAGACCCCCAAATCACACCGAGTAATACTAGCGCTGTATAAGCTCTAAACATAGCATTACCCTTTATCAGACAGAGTGCGTCACACCGCCATCAACGCGTATACTCTGACCCGTAATATATCCAGCTGCCTCTGATAATAAAAAGGCGATCGTTGCAGCAACTTCCTCGGCTTTACCGTAACGTTCCATCGGAACATTTTCACGGCGCTCATCGACCTCAGGCAAGCTGTCAATCCAACCAGGTAAGACATTATTAATGCGAACACCTTGTGACGCGTAGTCATCAGAGAAAATCTTAGTAAACGCACCCAGACTGGCTCGAAACGCTGTCGAGGTTGGGAAGGTTGCTGTCGGCTCTGTGGCCCAAGTCGTGGAAATATTGACAATAGCGCCGCCACCTTGTGCCACCATGATTGGTGTCACTAGGCGAATCGGACGCACCGCACTGAGAAAATAAACCTCCATCCCTTGATGCCAATCGTCATCGGTAATCTCTAAAATAGGCGCACGTGGACCGTGGCCGGCAGAGTTTACCAGCGCATCAATACGGCCCCATGTCTCCATTGCTAAGTCAACTAAGCGCTGTACATCGGCATCTACCAAGTTAGAACCGGTGACACCGACTCCGCCGAGCTCTTTTGCTAGTGCTTCTCCTTTACCTGAGGACGATAATATAGCCACTTGATAACCATCTTGAGCAAGCTTACGCGCTGCCGCTGCACCCATTCCTGAGCCACCTGCCATAATAAGCGCCACTTTTTCTATAGTCATGATTTTCTCCATTAGTGATTGATTTACCTATTATAACTAATGGCTGCAGGTATCTCGCATGATATTAAAAGATGCTAGACTGTAGAAAATCTATTGTCTAAGGAATGACTATGACACGCGCTTATCGCATTTTACCCTCTTTAAATGCCTTACGTGCATTTGAAGCAGCGGGGCGTCATTTGAATTTTCGTGCGGCTGCTGATGAGCTTTTTGTAACCCAAGGAGCGGTCGCTCAGCAGGTGCGTATATTAGAAGAGCATATGGGGTTTGCTCTGTTTCAAAGGCTGCCAAAGGGGGTGGCTCTTACTGCTCAAGGCGCAATCTACTTTGCAGAAGTCACACGGGCTTTTGAGATTTTAAAAAAGGCCACCACTCAAGTACTCAAAGAACCTAAGACAGTGACCATGAGTGTGACACCGACATTTGCCACTAAGCTGTTACTGCCCAACCTTTCAGCGCTAACAACTGCGGTTCCTGATATTGACTTACGTACTGTCGCTACTGAATCTATTGCAGATTTTGATCGTGATCAGGTAGATATAGCGGTACGGCTCACACGTCCACCATTTTCTTCCTCTTTTGATACGCAGTTATTGTTCAAACAAAAACTGGTAGCTGTTGCTAACCCTTATTTTGTCGCTGACATCACGCTTCCTATGTCACTCAAGCAATTAAAAGGAATGCCACTGCTGCATGACTCACACAACCATTGGCCACGTTTTCTTAATACGACAGATAAGCTGCCAGGTGCCGTATTTAACCAAACCGCGCTGGCTTTAGATGCGGCTTTAGCAGGACAAGGGATTGCGATTGCTTGTCAGGCGTTTGTAAAAGCGGATTTATCTGCGGGGCGTTTGCTACAAGTCAGTGAGTTAGATCTAACCGTTGAGCCTGATTACTACCTTATTCGTAAACGCACATCAGTATCACGACCTGCTGTAGACGCGGTATGGGAATGGTTTGTTGAAAACTTAGTTGTTGGTTGATTAGTTTGTAATAGCTATAGCCTAAAAAACCGCCCAAGCTGCCAAGTTAATACGGCTGTTTTGGCGGTTTAGTCGTCAAAGACTTATTCAGCTTAATATGTGCTAAAGCGACAAGTCAGTTTTAGCAATGCTTCAGACTTCTACAACCACTTTACCGATTGCTTGTCCACTGGTTAGCCGGTCGTATGCTTTGCCAACTTCTTTGAGATCAAACTGCGTTTCATCAAGTAATGGTTTAAGTGCACCCATATCCACAATCTTGGCTAATTTCGCTAAAGCAGCGCCATGATCTTCTCGCTTATAGTTTTGCAGCATTGGAATAAGCATAAAGACAACGTGCAACGATAAGCCTTTAAAATGCACCGGCGTTAAATCCAGTTCCAGCATAGAAACCGTCGTTACAACCTGTCCGTTCAGTACAGCCGCTTCAAAAGACTTGGTTAGATTTTCCCCGCCAACAGAATCAAACACAATATCAAAACCCGCACCGTCGGTATATTTTTCGACATAATCTACCACGTCTTCAGTCTTATAATTAATGGCCGTGGCACCATAACCTTCAATGACTGCCATCTGCTTTTCATTGGAGACAGTTGAATAGACGTCAGCACCGAAATGTTTGGCCAATTGTACAGCAACGTGTCCTACGCCACCTGCGCCGCCGTGAACTAGTACCTTATGTCCTGCACCAGTACCCGCTCTCTGCAAACCTTCAAAGGCAGTAATACCAACCAATGGTAATGCCGCAGCCTCACGCATTGACAGGCTTTTTGGTTTTTGAGCAATCAATTTGGCATCAGCTAGCATGAATTCTGCCAGCGTACCTTGCAAGTCTGCGAGTCCTCCAGCGCAGCCATATACTTCGTCGCCTGGAGCAAAGTCGGTCACGTCCTCACCAACAGTTTCAATAGTGCCTGCAAAGTCCATACCGAGTACTGCCGGCAGATCGGGTGAAAACGGTAGATCATTACCCATGTGGTGGATCATGGTATCAACTGTATTTACACTAGTTGCAGCCACTCGCACTACTACATGTCCAGCTTTTGCATCAGGTTGAGGTAGCTCATCTAATTGAAATTTAGCATTGTCACCATATTCATTAAGTATCATTGCTTTCATTGGGCTTCTCCTAAAGATTAATTGTTAGAATCAGTATAATATTTTGTAAAAATGAAATAAACTGGCTATTATGAATTACAGAATTCGTAATTTGGATATAATCTAATGGATACAGAAAGCGTTCGTCTATTTGTTTTGGCGGCCGACAAACTCAATATCAGTGCCGCTGGTCGGGAACTGGGTATGGCGCCATCTATGGCCAGTGCCAAATTAGCAAAACTAGAGAAGTTGTTAGGTGCGGATCTTTTGCATCGTTCCACGCGCAAGGTGGCTTTGTCTTTGGAAGGGGCGGAATTTTTGCCTTATGCTAAGGAAATTTTAGCTCAAGAAGATGCTGCACGCGCAGCTTTAGGTCATGGCAATGCAACTGTGACAGGTACCCTAAGGTTCACGGCTCCAAGCACCTTTGCCCAGCTCTACATCGCGCCTATCCTGCCTGAGTTCCTACAGTTGTACTCAGGTATCACTCTTGACCTGCGGCTTACGGATATGGAGTTTGATCTTATCCAAGGCAGTTTTGATCTTGCATTGCGCAATTCAACACTATCAGATAGCAGCTTAAAAGGGCGAAAATTGGCTAACGATATGCGAATCCTTTGCGCTTCACCCGAATATTTGAAACAGCAGGGCACGCCCACGCAACCAGATGACCTTGCGACGCATCAATTCATTGTATTCAAAGAGCCGTCACCGATTAAGTTTGTTGGGTATGATGGCAGTACTGAGGAGTTCGATCCACGACTGACCGAGAGCCGGCTTATCGTTGACGATGGCTTGAGTCAGAAAGTCGCAACCATTGCTGGAGCAGGCATTTCAATGAACTCACTATGGAGTGTTCACCGCGAACTGGCTGACGGCTCGCTGATCCATGTCCTACCCGACTACACGATTGATGACCAGACGGGCCTGTGGCTCATCTATCCAAAATCGAATGTTCTGACGGTAAAAGTTAGGGTTTTTATCGACTTCTTAATAGAGAGGATTGGTGACTCGCCAATCTGGCCTGACTATACCCTAGCAAAGCCAGTTATTTAAACCTATTAATAGACCATCTAAAACAGACTGCTTATTTAGCCTTATATATCAAGGTCAGCGGTTAGCTATAGTCCTCGTTACGGGCTTGGACAGTGGGCGCTTGAGCTAATGACTTTACCATCGCTAAGTCGGTAAGCCAGTAGAGAGTTACCCCAAACGCAGCCACCATCGAGCGCGCGAGCATGCGGTAAGTCCACTTCACCCTTTAGAGCTGCCCAATGACCAAATAATATCTTACGCGTCCGCGGTACTTGCCATTCAAACCAAGGCATAAAATCATCGGGCATGTGCTGATCTAAGCTGGACGTAAAGCTAAACTCTAGTGTTCCGTCTTGTTTGCACAGCCGCATCCGCGTGAAATAATTGGCTATCGCGCGCATCTTGGTAAAGCCATTGATATTGTCATGCCAATCATCAGCGTTTTTACTATATAAATGCGGTAGCAGTCGATCAAGTTGGTTCAAACTGCCTTTTAATTGTGCTTCTAGTTGCTGCGCATATTGTGCAGCAGACTCAATGCTCCAATGCGGTGGTATCCCAGCATGTACCAATACGGTATGTTCATCAGGGTATGCCAAGATCGGCTGACGTCGTAGCCACTGCAATAGCTCATCTCTATCCTCTGCCGCAAAAATCGGCGCCGTTTTGTCTTTTTTCTTAATTTTAGCTGCCCCGCGCCATACGGCCAACAAGTTTAAATCATGATTTCCTAGGACGGTTGCAGCCGCACCTTGCTCGCACAGCACCTTTACGTGACGCAAAGTGCTTAGCGAATCCTCTCCGCGTGCTACTAAGTCTCCTGCAAACCATAACTTGTCTTGTGCAGGGTCAAAATCAAGTGTCTGCAGTAGTTTTTGATACGCTGCATAGCAGCCTTGCAAGTCACCGATAACATATTGATGGCGAAAACTCATAATTCCTCGATGGTTGTCTTATTCTTCTGTACTTTTGCCTGATTACTCAAAGCTACAAAGTCGCTAACGCTCAGTGTTTCTGGACGCGCTTGTGGATCGATACCACAAGCAGCAAAGTCGTCTTCACTCAATGTCGGCAGTAGCGTTGATTTTTTGAAAATAGCACGCAGCGTTTTGCGGCGATGGTTAAAGGTCTCACGTACTACGATAGCGAAGTATTGCTCATCCTCTGCAACAATGGGCTTTTCGATATGAGGCGTCAAACGAAAGACAGCACTGGTTACCTTTGGTGGTGGGTTAAATGCGCCTTTAGGAACGGTCAGTAAATAGTCCGTCTCACAATGATACTGCATGATAACGGACAGACGACCATAAGTTTTGCTACCCACATCAGCGGTAATGCGCTCGACCACTTCTTTTTGTAGCATAAAATGCATGTCCTGAATGACATCAGAGTAACTGAGCAGATGAAACAGTATTGGCGTTGAGATATTATAAGGCAGGTTCCCCACCACACGTAACTTGCCACGCTCGGTGCTATAAAATTCACGATAATCCACGTTCATCGCGTTTTCTTTTACAATAGTAAAATTGGGATGACTGTTTGCGCCAATACGGATACGTAAACTATCGGCCAAATCACGGTCGAGCTCGACCACAGTCATGGCATCCACTTCTGCCAATAACGGCTCAGTTAACGCGCCCATACCAGGACCAATTTCTATTAAGTTGTCATTACGATCCAAACGGATACTATCAACAATCTGGCGAATAATACTGCTGTCATGCAAGAAATTCTGACCAAAGCGTTTTCGCGGTTGGTGTTTGGCAGTTCGCAAGCTAGCTGCTAGTGTCTTGGCATCAAACGAGTTTGTGGACATAAAAGATTCTTAATTAGTAAAATAAAAATGAGAATGTAGAGCAATACAATTGCTTGGTCTTGAACATCGACAATATAATACGATGAACAAGGTGACTTTTATAGCTTTGTTATTGGTGCAAAATTATACCATAGCTTATAATCTGGCTGCATTTTAGCCCTGAGCTAAATTACGCATTTATGATGTAGTCAATGATTTATCAGCCATTTCATTCGCCATGATTAATGCTTGATACAAGCTTGTGGCACTTGCCTCGCCGCGACCTGCCAAGTCCAGCGCTGTACCATGATCGACTGAGGTGCGAATATAAGGCAATCCTAGTGTTAAGTTAACCGTATCGCCAAAACCATGCGACTTTAACACAGGCAGTCCTTGGTCATGATACATAGCAATCACCGCATCACAATTATTCAGATGTCTAGTGGTAAACAACGTGTCGGCGGGCATGGCCTCAGAGATATCTACGCCAGCGGCAATAAATTCTTGTAATACTGGATTGATAATTTCAATCTCTTCCATGCCTAGATGTCCACCTTCACCCGCATGTGGATTGAGCCCGCAAACTAATATACGTGGACTCGCCATACCAAATTTCGATTGCATATCATCAAGTACAATTTGCACTGTCTGGCGGACATTGTCTGCGGTGATAGCGGCAGGGACATCTCTTAGCGCTAAGTGAGTGGTCACCAGCGCAACTTTCATTGCCTGATTGGCCAGCATCATGACTACTTTTTTGCAACCACTTTGCTGCATAAAAAACTCGGTATGCCCACTAAACATCATGCCATCTAAAAGTTTAATGTCGACGTCAATTAACGCAGATTTTTGTAACGGTCCAGTAACGATAGCGGCTACCGTTTCATTTGTTGCAAGTTGATGAGCGATTTCTAATTGCTTGGCGACCATTGCTGCATTCTTGGTGTTAATATGACCTGCCCGCACAGGTGCAGGGCAAGGTACATCCAACAATAAGAATGCATTATTTGCTACATTAAAATCCGCATTATTTACATCAGTCATTGATGATGGAGTCACTGTAATACTTTGCCAAGTTGGACAGCTTTTTAGTGCGCCAGTAGTTAGTAGTTGCTCTGCACGTGCCTGCATAGCATTGGCATCAGCTGTGATCCAGATTGGTCGATTAAAATTTTGTAGCTTACCTTCTTGTGCAAGTAACAAAACCACGTCCATCCCGATACCAGCAGGCTCACCTGTGGTGATTAATAAGGGTTGTTTTTGACTCATACATCCACCTCTTATTTTTATTTAACTATTTGATTTTACCGTATTTTATATATATCTGTTAATCATTTGGATAATGGTAATACCTACCAAATATACCCGTTATATGCCTGACAAAGATAGAGAAAAGTATCTATAAACAGTCTTATGGTAATCATAATGTGCTAGAATTTCGCTTTTGATTGTAGCATTATTTGAAGCTTATTTTATGGTACTTACTCTTAATGCTGGATGCGCCATTTTATAATATAGCGTCTAATGCGACGTCCATAGCAAGCACAATACTTGTGTCTTTTTTAGAGGCATGAACTTATCAATACATCAACTCATATATATACTTAGGTACACATGGCAGACACCAGTAAAACCGACGATTTACTCAATCAGCAGCCTCCGCACAATATAGATATTGAAAAAGCATTGCTGGCTTCTTTGATGAGTATTGAAGAGGCCTATGACAAGATTGCTGATATCGTCACCAAAGATGACTTCTATGCAGGACGTCATCAGCACATATTCGATGCCATTGCTCACTTAGCAGCGGTAAATGAGCCTTATGATACTGTCATGGTGCATGACTGGCTGGAGGCTCAAAAGCTGCTCAAAACTGCTGGTGGTGACAGCTATTTGGCTGACATTTTAAGCCAAAGTCCAGCGACCTTATTTAATCTTACCGCCTACGCTCAGCGTGTACGAGAGTTGTCAACTCTACGCCAACTTATTACCACTGGCAACGACATGTTGACTCTAGCATATAACCCAAAAGATCAAAGCGTTAGTGATATTTTAGATAGTGTTGAAGGTAAAATTTTTAGTATCAACGAGCAGCATAACAAACGTGCTGAGCAGCGCGGACCTGTCGGTATCACCTCAGTATTGACTAACGTAATTGATAAAATCCAAGAGCTCAAATCCAATCCCGACGGTATGATTGGACTGCAAACCCCATTCGCTGAGCTAAATAACAAAACTCAAGGCCTGCAAGCGGGCGATTTGGTCATTGTCGCCGCACGCCCGTCTATGGGTAAGACCACTTTTGCAATGAACCTGGCAGAAGGCGTGTTGTTTAACGAAAACCTGCCTGTTGTGGTATTTTCTATGGAGATGCCCGCTGAATCTATCGTCATGCGTCTGTTGTCTTCGTGGGGCGCGATTAATCAAACCAATCTACGCTCAGGACAAATGAACGAAGATGAATGGGCAAAGATGATGAATGCCATTCAGCATCTACAATCCAAACATTTATATATCGATGACAGTACTGCACTGCCACCATCAGAGCTGCGCTCACGTTGCCGCCGTATTGCAAAAAACCATGATGGTAAGATTGGCGCTATCATTGTCGATTATCTACAATTGATGAAAGTCCCCAGTCTTGATGGTAACCGTGTCGGAGAAATATCGGAAATCTCTCGTAGCCTAAAAGCTCTAGCACGTGAGCTTGAATGCCCAGTCATTGCTCTATCGCAGCTGAACCGAAGCCTAGAGAATCGGCCCAATAAGCGTCCGATCATGTCTGATCTGCGTGAGTCTGGTGCAATTGAGCAGGATGCCGATTTGATTATGTTCATTTATCGTGATGAAGTTTACAATGAAAACTCAGACCATAAAGGTGTGGCTGAAGTCATCATTGGTAAGCAGCGTAACGGCCCTATTGGTACCATACGACTAGGTTTTGAGGGTCAATTTACCCGCTTTATCAACCTGACCCCTGAGTACTATCAAGGGGTGACTTTTGACGATGAATAATATCAAATTAACAACTATCAATTTATTATAAAATCGTTACGCTGTAACGTGATGCGCAACTGGTATAAATTTTTCTTGCTTGCTGTGTCTACGCTGACAGAGGCTGCGAAAAACATATACCAGTCTTGCTGTATCATTTTTATAGTGGATTGACTACAACTGCTATTTATAACTACTATCTAACGTCCAAACACTAATAAAGAAATGAACTATGCGCACCGCTAACATTACTATTGACCCTGCTGCTCTTACTCACAATTTAACTCAAGTCAAACAACGTGCGCCTGGTGCTAAAGTACTGGCGATGGTAAAAGCCAACGCTTATGGTCATGGCGTGGCCGCTGTATTGCCAGCATTAAATCAAGCAGATGGTATTGGTGTGGCAACCTTTACTGAAGCATTAGAGGCACGGCAATTGGGCTGGGATAAGGCGATTGGCCTAGTCGAAGGGGTATTTAGCGCTGATGAATGGCAGCAAGCCATCGATAATGCTTGCAGCTGCGTGATTCACCACACACCTCAGTTAAACTGGGCACTAGAGAACATCCCAGCCGAGGATAGCCCAGCGCGTCAGGTCTGGCTAAAATACAATACGGGTATGAATCGCTTAGGTTTTGATGAAAAGACAATTATAGAAGCGGCACAGCGTTTACACGATGCAGGTTATCAACTTATTCTTACAACACATTTTGCCAATGCTGATGATCGTGACCATCCGCTAAACGCCACTCAAATACAGCGCTTTTCTGACATGTTGGAGTATTTGCAACAGCATATAACCCCAAATGTCGAAGGCTCGTTGTGTAACTCTGCAGGCATAGTAAACTTTTCTGAACACCATCATGATTGGGTACGTCCAGGTATCATGCTGTACGGTAGCTCCCCTGTCATCGATCAATCAGCTGATGACTTAAACCTACGACCTGCGATGGAATTTAGTGCTCGTATTATGGCGATGCATATAGTCAATACTGGTGAAGCCATTGGCTATGGCAGCCGCTGGACTGCAAAGCAAGACACTAGGACAGCTCTCGTCAGTATCGGCTATGGAGACGGCTATCCACGTGTCATTAGCGACGATGCTTATGTTTGTATTGTCGATGCCAATAGTAATATAAGCTACCACTGTCCTATCCGTGGACGAGTTGCTATGGATATGATTGTGGTTGATTTGAGTGCAGCTCCTGTAGATATCGCGCTTGATAGCAAAGTTGTGTTATGGGGTACCATGCCACATGTTGATGAAGTGGCCAGTCATGCAGGCACGATTGGCTACGAGCTACTATGTAGATTGAGTGCTCGTCCTAAGCGGGCATAGGGCAGCTGTATTCTTGCTTAACCTACTGCTACAGGCCCACTACCTGACTGCCAACGGTTATCGAAATTTGGCGTTTACATTGAAAGTAATTACGCTATACTAAAAGTTTGTTGTCACTACAGCTTAAAGCTGACTGTCGCCATTGACGGCTGATAACGTTTCATTGACTGTGATCGACTGCTAGGACTGCTATGAGTTTGCGCCATTTTTTGACCTTATCTGATTTAACCAAACAAGAGCTAGAAAACCTGATCAAACGTGCAAGCGAGCTGCGTAAGATGCAGCATGCAGGCGAGATATATCAGCCCTTTGTCGGACGTACGCTTGGTATGATATTTGAGAAGTCATCAACTCGCACGCGTATCTCCTTTGAGACGGGTATGGGGCAGTTTGGCGGTAGCGCTATTTTTTTGTCGCCAAACGATACGCAGCTTGGTCGCGGCGAACCGTTAGAAGACTCAGCTCGCGTAATCTCAAGTATGGTCGATATTATAATGATTCGCACCTTTGGTCATGAAAAGGTTGAAACCTTTGCCAAGTACTCAGGCGTCCCAATTATCAACGCTCTAACCGATGAGTTTCATCCCTGTCAACTGCTCGCTGATATGCAAACTTACTATGAGCATCGCGGCAGTATTGAAAATAAAATCGTCACCTGGGTCGGTGACGGTAACAACATGTGCTCATCATTTATGCAAGCCGCTAATCAATTTGGTTTTGAGCTACGTGTCGCAGCGCCGTACGGTTTTGAGCCAGATCCTAAATTAATGGAGCGCTTTTCTCACTGTGTCAGCTTGGTTGAAAATGTTCAAGATGCCGCAAAAGATTCTAACCTAATCGTCACTGATGTTTGGGCAAGTATGGGGCAAGAGTCCGAGCAAAATACTCGCGCGCGTCGTTTTGCTCCTTATCAAGTGACACCGTCGCTATTGGATAAGGCCGATCCTGAAGTGGTGTTTATGCACTGCTTACCTGCCCATCGCGGCGAAGAGATTTCTCACGATATGCTCGATGATCCACGCTCAGTAGTATGGGATGAAGCAGAAAATCGCCTACATGCACAAAAAGCTTTGATGGAATTTTTATTAAAAGATAAAATCAAGTTGCCTTCATAGACGACTAACATAGATAACTAAGCAAACTATTAATCAGATATTATCCATAAAAAAGGCAGAGCACATTTATAGTGTTCTGCCTTTTTAGTGTTTGGTCTACCATTAGTAACTCGTTGAGTATTCAACGAGCCTTTTTTAACGAGTCAATGTCGTCACGCCATCACTACCCGCTTTTAGCAATACATCTGCTTGGTTGGCCGCAAAAATACCATTACACACCACGCCTACGATATTATTCAACTCTTTCTCAAGAGCGATTGGATTGCTAACATCCAAATCATAAGTATCTAAAATCACATTGCCATAATCTGTGACAAAGTCCTCACGATAAACAGGCTCACCGCCCAAAGCTGCTAGTTGACGCGCAACATACGAACGTGCTTGCGGCAGCACTTCGATCGGCACTGGAAAATCTCGGCCCAATATATCTACACGTTTGCTTTCATCGACCATACAGATAAACTTATTAGACGCTGCGGCGACGATTTTTTCACGTGTGAGTGCTCCACCACCACCCTTGATCAACTGTAGATGTTCATTAACTTCATCAGCACCATCGATATAGACATCAAGCGTTCCGACAAAGTTTAGATCGACAATCTCGATACCCAAAGCGCGAAGTTTATCTTCGGTCACTTGTGAGCTGGCAACAGCACCAGCAAGTTTTAAGGCAGACAATAATTCAATCAAACAGTTGACCGTACTGCCCGTTCCTACTCCAAGTATCATGTCATCTTCAATATAACCTAGAGCAGCTTTGGCTGCGGCTTGCTTTTGTGCTTGCTGATCACTCATCATAAATCCTTGGCAAAATAAACTTAACACTATAAAAAGGTAAAATGCGCGGCTATTATAACCGATGATTTTATTCGATGTTAGCGTAATACCAATTCTCATTGAGTCCTTGCTTTATTGCACTATTCGGAATGATTCATTATTTGACATGAATATAGCGTCAATTTCTGAGTAAAACTTGCAATTGAGTCTTGCAAGATAGCCAAAATCAGCATAGGCTAATCTATTTCGTTTTTATCTTCATTCATTACTTGTTTAGGGAATATTATGCTATCTCATTGGGTACGAGCCATCTTGCAAGCCACGGTTTATGACGTTGCTATTCAAACGCCACTTGAGGCTGCACCCAAGCTGACCCAGCGTTTTACCAATGATATTCGACTTAAACGTGAAGACTTACAACCGGTTAAATCCTTTAAATTGCGCGGGGCTTATAACCGCATTAGTCAATTAAGCGATGAGCAAAAAGCGCGCGGCGTCATTTGCGCTTCAGCAGGCAACCATGCGCAAGGCGTTGCTTACTCTGCACGCAAATTAGCGTTGAACAACATCATCGTTATGCCAACGACCACACCGGATATCAAAGTCGATGCGGTGAAAGCGCTTGGCGGTAATGTCGACTTGCACGGCGACAGCTTCGATCAAGCCAACCGTTATGCAATTGATCGTGCTGAGCGTGAAGGCTTAACTTTTATCCCACCTTACGATGATGAATTGGTCATTGCCGGCCAAGGTACTATCGGACTTGAGCTGACGCAGCAGTGGCGCAATATGGATTATGTTTTCGTTGCGGTAGGCGGTGGCGGTTTGATTTCTGGCGTTGCAGCATTTTTGGGTGAAGTGGCTCCCCATGTCAAAGTCATCGCCGTAGAAGCGGAACAATCAGCATCTCTCAAAGCGGCGCTTGAAGCAGACGAGCGAGTCAGACTTGAGCAAGTTGGCTTGTTCGTCGATGGGGTGGCAGTTGCTCAAATTGGTGAGTTGCCTTTTGACGTCGTACGTACGCAAAAAATCGATCGTTCAGGACCGATTGTCGAGCCTGAAGTTGTGACCTGTACCAACGATGAAGTCTGCGCTGCCATTAAGGATATTTTTGAAGAAAACCGTAGTATTGTTGAGCCTGCTGGCGCATTATCAGTCGCTGGTATGAAAAAGTATATTGAAGCCAATGATTTACAAGGTAAAAACTGCGTTGGTATCATTTGCGGTGCCAATATGAATTTTGATCGCCTACGTTATATCGCTGAACGTACTGAGATCGGGGAGAAAAAAGAAGCCATCTTTGGTGTCACTATCCCTGAGCAGACTGGTGCTTTCTTAAACTTCTGCCGTAGTCTGCATGGACGAAATATTACTGAGTTTAATTACCGCGCTGATAGCAAAAAATCACCAGACTCAATGGAGCCTGCCTCAATCTTTGTTGGTATTGCCTTAAAAGAAGGTGAGAGAGAACGTCAAACGATTAACAATCAACTGACGGCTGACGGCTATACAGCACATGATTTAACTGATGACGATATCGCCAAATCGCATATTCGTCATCTGATTGGCGGTCATGCTCATGTTGAAAACGAGCAGTTGCTAAAAATCACCTTTCCTGAACGCCCGGGGGCTTTATTGACATTTTTAGAAAAGCTGGGCGACGACTTTAATATTACGCTTTTCCATTACCGTAATCATGGCGCCGCCGAAGGTCGCGTGTTGGTCGGCTTACAAGCTTCTGAGAGCAACTCTCGTCAATTACAAGACGCCCTACTCGATATCGGTTATGACTGTACGATGCTAAACGACAATATCGGCTATCAGTTGTTTTTAAAGTAGTAAAATAGACACAAGTTATTAGTATCAATGGTGGTTTTTAATCGATTGAAAAACTACCATTGATGAACTTATAGCGTTCATTTATGGTAAATATTATTAATAGGTATTGAGCAGTGATAAAGAAAATATTGATGATCGCTGTATTGCTGACATTAGCAATGGTAGGCTACAGAGTCCTTCAACCTAAAAATTTCACGAATAATCCTATATCTAATACTGCGACTAATACATCAACTGGCGTGGCTTTCACATCTGATGACCTTGATAATATACCACCAACGTACGTTGATTTGGATTCAACTTCATCATCAATCTTGGCAGCAAGTCCAGTATTAACGTCACAGCCAGCAGCACCAAGCTTCTCATGCGATGGCAGAAAGCATTGCTCTCAGATGACCTCATGCGCAGAAGCTACATACTTTACAAATAACTGCCCAAATACAAAAATGGACGGTAACCACGATGGTATACCATGTGAAAAACAATGGTGTAACTAATGTTAACTTAGACCATTACTCTTTTAATTTGTAAAAAAAACACCATTATTATCTTACTTAGTTGATATCTATGAGGTTTTGATGAGTAAACATAATAAAAACCATAATCAGCCCAGTCACAGCAAACCTGATACTGTGCGTATGCGGCTCGATAAATGGTTGTGGGCAGCGCGGTTTTATCGCACTCGTACGCTTGCCAAAGAAGCGATCGAAAGTGGGCGTGTGCATTATGCAGGTAGCCGTGTCAAAACGAGCAAGGAGATTACGGTTGGAGATGAGCTGAGTATCAGGCAAGGCTCGGCCACTGCTATGACTGAAAAGACCGTCATCGTCGAGGCATTAACTGCGCAACGTGGCAACGCAACTGCTGCCCAAGTGTTGTATTCAGAGACTGAAGAGAGCGAAGAGCGCCGTGCCTACTACGCTGAACAGCGCAAACTTGCCAACCTTGCACGTCCTGATAATAAACCCAACAAAAAGCAGCGCCGTGATTTACAACGCTTTAAACATCAACAAGATTAACAAAGCTTGTTGATGACTCTGTGTGCTTGTTGTTTGTGACGTTAATCGTTACGCTTATCAAGCCACGCTAAATAATAATAGTCTTCAAGTAAAATCGTTAAAATTTGCAAGAGTAACCGCCGGTTATTGTTATAAATTAGCCCTCACTTATTTATTTATTGACATGCTAATAAGCCATACATTTCATATGGGTCTTATAGAGCATTTTTGTCATAAAAGGTCATGTTATGCTGGTAAAAGCTTCCGCTCCATCTTCTGTTCTATTGGTTTGCCTAGGTAATATTTGTCGTTCACCAACTGCTGAGGAAATTTTTCGTCAACAGATTGCCATTGCAGGACTCTCTATCAAGGTAGACTCAGCAGGTACAGGTGATTGGAACATTGGTAATGCTCCTGATGTCCGATCTCAGCGTCACGCTAAAGGTCACGGTTATAATATTAGTAAGCTAGTTGCACGGCAGATAAATGCTGATGATTTTCGCGAATTTGATTTGATTCTAGCAATGGATGCTCAGAACTTGGCTGACCTGCAAGCATTAAAAGATAGTATTAATAATACATCGCAAGCGCCTCTAGCTAAATTGGCATTATTTAGCGAAGAAGATCCTACTTATGGCGGCGACGACGTTCCAGATCCTTATAAGGGTGATGGAGATGATTTTGAAGACGTCATTGAACGTGTTGAATCGAGCGCCAAAGCATGGATTGAAAGCTGGAAAGCCATGTAAGGGAGATTTAGATTGCTCAGCATCACGATACCAAGCACTAAAACTTAAGCATTTTATCTGCTTTTATACCGTATATCCCTTATAATAGCCAGCGTATTAAAGTCTAGCTTATACCTGGCTACTGCTTTGATGTTTTTTATTTATTTGTCTAATAGGTCGTGTTATGACTACAGATTTGCACCATGCTCCTAATGCTCAGTACGATTGCTTGCATGATCTGTCTTACGCCAACACAATGGCGCTCGCTTGCATCGCTGACACTGTAGTGACTTTGACAAGCGAGGCACAGCTAGACCATTTTATGGCAAGTTATACAGACGATAGTGAACTTAATTCCTCATTGTTTGTGCTATCTGGTGGTAGCAACGTCTTATTGCCCACGCAACTGCAAGCGACCGTATTACGACCACACATGCGTGGTATTATCCTTATCGATCAGACCCAAGATCATGTCGATATTGAAGTGATGGCAGGTGAAAACTGGCATGATCTGGTTATTCATACCGTCAATCAAGGCTGGTACGGGCTAGAAAATTTAGCGTTGATACCAGGCCTCACTGGGGCAGCTCCTGTGCAAAATATCGGTGCTTATGGCGTGCAGTTAGAGGACTCCCTGCAGTATGTTCGCGCTTATCATTTACCGACCAAAACTTGGCATCATCTTACTGCTACTGATTGTAAGTTTGGTTATCGCGATAGTGTTTTTAAGCGCACACCAAATACTTGGCTGATTAGCCGGGTGGGCTTTCGTTTGCATACTGATGCGACAAAGGTTTTGGCAAGCTATGGTGATGTACAGACAGTGGCTCAACACTATGCCAAGCTGCAAGGACGCGGACAATTGACGCCTGTCGATGTAATGCATGCTATCATCGATATTCGTCAACAAAAACTTCCTAACCCGGCGCAGCTTCCCAATTGTGGTAGTTTTTTTCAAAACCCTATAATCAATCTAAGCCTGTTTACATCATTACAGAGCATCTACCCTAATATCGTTGGCTACCCGATGCCAGATGCGACAGTTAAAGTTGCAGCAGGCTGGTTAATAGAGCAAGCGGGCTTAAAAGGTGGTGGTATTGAACCCATCATTACTCATAAAAAACAAGCGTTAGTCCTTACCAATCATAGTCCCTATCAAGCCACTCAAGCTGATGTGTTAGCTGCCCAAAACCATATCATAAACTATATCTATGAAAAGTTTGCTATCACTTTAGCTCGTGAGCCGGTTTGGGTTAATGCTGATGGTACAGTTGGATATGGTGAGCATGAGGTCTAAGCGTTCATGGTCTCATAGGCTATCTCGCCACTACTTACGTTCCGCTGAACGCATGATTAAGTTGTTCCGTATTATCAATATAACTTTCTTATTGGGTTCGACGGCCATCATATTAATACTCGTTAGTCTGTTCACGCCGCTATTTTCTCGCGCAGTCGTTTATGTGTTCGATCATCTAACGCTACCTGCCATACCAGCTGATGCTATGAGCTCACCACCCTCTGCCTACGTTGTCCTTGGCGGCGGTCTCACTAACGACAATAGTAACCAAATCATTCTCAATGGTTATAGTCTCAACCGTATCCGTACTGCTGCCATTGCCTATCATGACTTGCCCCTACCTATTATCATCAGTGGCGCTGAGGCACCTTGGATGAGTCAATGGCTTATAGAGCATGGTATCGATGAACCCATTAGCGAAAATGCCAGTATGAACACCTGTGAAAACGCTCGGTTTACTGCCAAGCGTGTGCCTTTATACCATGTGTACCTTATCACCGATAATTACCATATGGCGCGAGCTCGCAGACAATTTGCTTTAAATGGGGTCAATAGTACGCCTATAAACGCGCCATTACCTGTGTCACTTGATTGGATGGAGCCTGCACAAAACTTGAGCCATTCAAGACGTGCTGTTTATGAAATAGCTGCCTACCTACGTGATATCTTGCGCCCGCAATTAGACTGCCGGCTTGCAGAAGACGTTAGTATTCAACAATTATTAACCCCTCGAGGTAATGCGGTTAAAACCTTTGATTAATGATTTAGGTATCTCAAAGCTATGCAGATTTCATTGCATAAATTTCAATCATAAAGTTAAATTTATTACACTTGCGATAAGTGTATAATAATAGAATAAGCGGCTATTCAAGAGGTTTGCCATGCTCAGTATATTTTTATTGATTCCACTAAGCTTGATGCTGTTCGTGGTAGCTATTTGGGCTGTTCGTTACGCCGTAAAATCCAATCAATTTGAGGACTTAGATAATGCCTCACAGCGCATTATCTTGGATGATCGTCAAGAGCGTCGTCAAGTTATCCAGTCGCATAAACCAGCTAATTCTGCTGAGAAAACGGATACTATAATCACTACCGCTGATGACGAAAGCTTGAATCTGGACGCTCGTAAACCACTAAATACTGATAGCAATACTAAAGAATAGCATTAGATTTTTAAAAATCTTTGATTTTTATAAGTGCGTTATTATTTTGACTTTTAATAAAATACTATCTCCGTTTACTACATATTTTAAGAGGTGCTGCTTATGACCACAGCATTATTAGTTGCAGCATTATTGATGGGTTTTTTTGGTTCACCGCACTGTTTAGGTATGTGTGGCGGACTGGTAAGTGCGTTTGGATTGTCGATGAAGGACGTAAGCCCGGCCAAGCGCCGAGGTTTGGTCGCCACTTATCACCTTGGACGTCTACTTAGCTACTCGTTTTTGGGTTTGACTGCAGGAGTTATTGGTACAACAGTATTAGAGCCATTGATGAAAGGCAATAGTATGCCGCGCATTCTTTTAGGCTTGGTGCTCGTACTTGTTGGAATTACTATGCTGGGCGCTCCGTTTTTAACCAAGCTTGAGCGTTTTGGTATGCGCTTTTGGCAATTCCTTGGGCCGCTACGCCAAAAGGTATTTCCACTCACTACTTTTCCACGCGCATTGGCCGCTGGTCTGTTATGGGGATTTTTACCTTGCGGACTCGTGTATGGTGCCCTACTCATCGCAGTCGTCGCTCATAACCCTTTAGGAGGCGCAGCGCTGATGTTTGTATTCGGTCTAGGTACAGTACCGATGCTAGTTGCCACTCATGAAACGGTTGGTTGGATGCGTGATAAAATTGGTCGCTTTCGCTTACGCCAACTAAACGGTGTAGTGATGGTACTATCGGGAATGGCTGTTATGTTTGTGCCCATTATCATGGCTAATATGCACGGCGGACATGGTGGCGATACACACATGAGTCATGGCAACCCTGCTGCTATAACATCTGAAGCAGGCGACTCTAATTATCATGACATGAGTCAGATGGACCATAGCATGCACAATATGGATGCTGACGCAGACACTATGAACCACTCTCAATAGTTAAGCTCATGAAAAACCAATCTCTTATAAGCCTGTCGAAAAAAAGCCCGCAACGTTAATATCGCTGCGGGCTTCTTTCTGACAGTATCAACTCTTTGATATTGATAAAATTATTACTGCCATTGCTCAAGACTAAACTTGGTATCCAAATGCTTCTCTAATGCTGGCAAATTAAAAGCATCGTCTTCACTTACAAAGCTGATGCTAATACCTGTCTGGCCAGCGCGCCCAGTACGGCCAATACGATGTACATAATCATCGGGCTGATCTGGCAAAGTATAGTTAATCACATGGCTAATATCATCAACATGAATGCCGCGCCCTGCCACATCGGTTGCAACTAAGATTGAGGCATTACCATCTTTAAAACGCTGCAAATATTTTTCACGCTTTTGCTGAATCACATCGCCTGATAACATAACGATTTTATGAGACTGACGCAGTTTATGATACAAACGTTTTACTTGATCCTTTCGATTGGCAAAGACAATGACTTTTTCTACTGACTTATCGGTAATAATACGCTGCAACGCTTCTAGCTTTTGATCTTCTGTTAATAAGTAAAAGTGTTGGTCTACTAGCTCACTGGTCTTGTGCTCAGGCTCGATTTCGACAAACTCTGGCTCATGCAACCAGCGATAAGCAAGATTCATAACATCTTGGTTAAATGTAGCTGAGAATAGTAAGCTTTGACGATCCGTATTGGCTGGCATTCGACCTACTAAGCGCTTGATATCAGGGATAAAACCCATATCAAGCATACGATCCGCTTCATCTAATACCAGCACCTCTACTCGATCCAAATAGAGCATACCTTTATGCATAAGATCTATCAAACGCCCCGGTGTCGCAACCAAGATATCGACATACTGACGTTCAAGATCGTACTGCTGAGTCTCATAATTGGTGCCACCCATAATACATACGCTGTGCAATTCTGTATATTTGGTCAAAGCAATACAATCGTCAAAAATTTGCTGGGCAAGCTCACGTGTCGGTGCCATTATTACTGCGCGTGGCTCTCCCAAATGACGCTCTTCTTCTTCCTGAAAAGGACGCTTAAGCAAGGCCTCCATGATGGTAATCAAAAAAGTTGCCGTCTTTCCTGTTCCCGTTTGCGCTTGTCCAATTGCATCTTGATGTGCCAAAGTATGGGGTAATATTTGAGCTTGGATAGGCGTTAATTCAGTAAAGCCCAAATCACTGATTGCCCGCAATGTTGGCGCCAAAAGTGGTAGATCAGTAAATGTTGTAAAGTGACTCAAAAAATTATCCTTATATAGTAGTAATGACAGACTCGCATGATAACAAGCCTACCATAAACTTTGGTAAAGCTTTAACGTAAAAAAGCCAAGCCCAAGGTCCACATATCAATATTGCAATATCGATAATTTAGACAGGCTTGACTCAGTAGTATATCAGTAGTCAATAAAACTATTAAACCTAAACTGATATAATAGACGGATCAGTCTTCCACTTTTCTAACTTCTTCAGCTTGTAGACCTTTTTGGCCTTCAACCACATTGAATTCGACTTTTTCGCCATCTTTTAAAGAGCGATAACCATCACCTTGAATCGCTCGAAAATGAACAAAAATATCTTCACCACTATTGCGTTGAATAAAACCAAAGCCTTTTGAATCATTAAACCACTTAACGACACCTTGCTCACGATCTGACATAATATTGCTTCCTAAAATTACACCTAGCCCCAACTTCCTTTGCAGCATTGCATGTAAACGGGGTCTAAGATTATGAAATCACTTATTTAACTAACAACAATTTAAATAAGGTTATTCAAAAATTACACTTAAAATATATCAGGACACTTATTTTTATTAAATAATAAAAACGTTTTCTCAGATGAAATTGTTATATCCTAATATGCCTAGTAACGATACTGCGTCATCGTCTATAGATAATTGATCTTTAGAACTGCTTTAAAGACGAGAGCAACAAAGTTGTAAGACTTACTACTTAAAAATATCATAGCATGTGTTTTTAGCAACACAAAGTCATTTAACATGGTTTTTGCTATTTAGGTAAGCTTTCTATGTAATTTTTTATAAACTTATGATTGAGCTATTGTGATAAAGTCCCATATCTAACATAGCAGTTTTTTTATTTGTACTACAAGTGCCCAACACTACATTCATTTTAATCCACAGAGAAACTTATGAGTGCCCCCTCTTTATCAGCTACGAGCGCAAAAACGGACAGTTTACAAACACGTAGAATACTACTTCTCAATGGGGTGAACCTAAATCTACTAGGTAAACGTGAACCTGAAATTTATGGCCATACCACACTTATCGATATCGAAAAATGTCTGGCGGCGCGAGCAGCATGTCATGACGTTGAACTTATTTGCGTTCAGTCCAATCATGAGGGTCAGCTCGTTGATGCTATTCAACAACACGGATTATTGACAGATGTAAGCTTACAAGTAGATGCTATTATTATTAATCCAGCTGCATTCACTCATACATCAGTTGCTATCCGCGACGCCTTACTGGCTACCCAAAAGCCGTTCATAGAAGTGCATCTTTCAAACGTTCATACTCGTGAATCTTTTCGGCATCATTCTTACTTGAGCGATGTGGCAATGGGAGTAATATGTGGTTTAGGTCACTTAGGTTATCAGATGGCACTCGATTACTGGTTGATAAATTTATACGGTATTGATCTGAATAATACTGCACTATTACCTACTGCAAATGAGTCTTAGTGAGACACATTGTCAAAAAACGCCAACTTGGTTTTGGTATGAAATGTTTTATTGGTAGGAAAATTGCATCAAACATGGCTTGTTCTTAGAACAACTCTTAATTTTTGGACAAAAACCAAAAAAATAATATACGGTGATATGAATGGCAAAATCGTCCGGAAAACGCTTTATGAAACTTGCTGGTATGACTGCAAGTATTGCGGGAAAGGCCGCTAAAAACTCACTAAAGCATCTCTCTAGTGACGAAGAAAAACGTTTGGAGGCACGCTCGGCACTGATGCAAGATGTGGGTGTTCAAATCGCTGAGACCCTTGGCGAGATGAAAGGCGCTGTCATGAAAGTGGGACAAATCGCTTCGCAATACAAAGATGTATTTCCACCAGAAGTGGCAACTGCGCTTGAAAAACTACAAAAAGATGCTCCACCCATGCAGTATGCACAGATACGCGCACAAGTAGAGCGCGAGCTTAAAGCGCCCATTGATGAGCTGTTTGATGAATTTGAAGAAACCCCTTTTGCAGCTGCTTCTATCGGTCAAGTACATAAAGCCATTCTACCCTCTGGCCAAAAGGTCGTGGTAAAAGTTCAATATCCCGATGTGGATGAAAATTGTGACAGTGACCTAAAACAAGTACGTGTGGCGCTAAAAATTGCTGGTGTGCTTAATATGAGCCGCGAGCTACAAGATAAGCTATTTAGTGAGATACGGCAAAGCCTATATGATGAGCTTGATTATACTAAAGAGGCGCATAACTTACGGGTATTTGGTGCATTTCACGCCGAAGATAAAGGTCTTATAATACCCAAAGTCATAGGCAGCCATTCTTCCAAACGAATTTTGACCTTGACAGAAGAGATGGGAGAAAATTTGACGGTAGCTGCGACCTGGGACAATGATATCAAGCAAAAAATAGCAGAAAGATTGTTTCATTTTACCGCAGGTCAGCTATTTGGTTTATACCGAATGCACTGTGATCCTCATCCAGGTAATTTTGCTTTTCGGACTGATGGTAGCGTAGTCGCTTATGATTTTGGTGGTATTCGCAGCTATAGCGATAACGAAGTACAGTTATTTCGACGGTTTGCTAAGCATGCTATAAAAGCCGATGTGACTGCTCTTGAACAGGACTTGGTTGCGCTAGGAATACGCCGGACTGATGATACGGACATTCCTGGCGAATTCTACCAAGAGTGGCTTGCTATTGGTCTTAAACCTTTATCTATTTTGCCTTATCAACAAGACGCTTTTGATTTTTCTAGTAGTCAGGTGCATCATGAAGCCATCACTCAAATGCGCACGTCCCTAAAATACTTTGGTCAGTTTCAGCCTTCTGCAACGACAATGATGCTTGATCGTACTGTGTCAGGACAATATTGGAATTTGGTGAACCTTGGTGTTGAAATCGATCTCTCATCTTTGGTTGATGAATACATTGAACTATAAAAAATACAATAGTAGCATCAAAGACGTTTAGACATGCAGCGCATGCCCACAACGATCGCAAAATGTGGCGCCAACGGCATGACCAAACTTTCCACAATTAGGGCAAGTAATAGGATTAAGCTGTGGTCGCATGTTACGTGCCAGCTCTGATGTAAAGATACCCGTTGGTACTGCGATGATCGAATAACCTGTAATCATGACCATGGTCGCAATTGCTTGACCCAGCGGTGTCTTTGGCGAGATGTCCCCGTAACCTACTGTGGTCATGGTAACAACTGCCCAATAGATAGATAATGGAATGCTTGTAAAGCCATTCTCCGGTCCTTCTACCACATAAATAACCGAACCAAAGATGGTCACTAGCAGGACAAGTGACAAGAAAAACACGGTGATTTTTTGCTGGCTGGTTTTGAGTGCAGAGGCCAAAAAACCTGCCTGCTGCATGTAGGCTTTGAGCTTAAGCACACGAAAAATACGCAAAATACGTAAGATGCGTATTACCAGCAGGTATTGTACCCCTACAAAAATTAAACTTAGATAGCTTGGCAGTACAGACAATAAATCTACTATACCAAAGAAACTAAAAACATACCGAAGTCGATTGGGGGCCGAAAATAGCCTGAGACTATACTCAATCGTAAATAAAATGGTAAAAAACCATTCTGCATAAAAAAACAGTGTGCCATACTGCAAGCGCATATATAACACACTATCAAGCATTACTACGGCGACACTGGCCAAAATTGCAATCAACAATACAATATCAAAGAGCTTACCCAAACGAGTATCTGTGCCTTCAATAATAATGTGAATGCGGTTACGCAAATGAGTAATAGCTTCAGCGGTTGGTTGCTTCATAGAGTCAGTGGCTTCATAAAATCAATGGCTGGGTAGCACTTCATGATTTAAAGTGTGATGAATAAGCGCAAATTAGTCAAAATACGCAAAATTGGTCTATAATATTGATCGCTTATAGCCATTGTTGCAACGTGTAAGATGCCACAGTGTAGCAAAAAATAGCGCTCAACAACATACAAATTGCTAATGTCAGCGTAAGCTTATAACATCACAACAGTAAATGCAGCGCTTAGTTATGCTGAGATTGGTATGTACTAAAACATGTAAACTTGGTTATAACGCAGTATATATAATAGGTATGACTCACATTGATATCATACTAAAAAGCATATAGCACTTAAGGACATACTATGGCAGGTCATTCAAAATGGGCAAACATCAAACATCGCAAGGCCCGTCAGGATGCAGTAAGAGGTAAAGTATTTACCAAAGTTATTCGTGAAATCGTTTCCGCCGCTAAGCAAGGAGATCCTGATCCTGACAAAAACCCACGTCTTCGCGCCGCTATAGAAAAAGGCTTATCGGTCAATATGACCCGCGATACCATTAATCGCGCGGTTGATCGCGGCACAGGTGGCGGCGATACCGAAAATATGGATGAGATTAGCTATGAAGGCTATGGTGTGGGCGGTGTCGCTGTATTGGTCGAGACGATGACTGACAATGTCAATCGTACCGTCAGTGAAGTACGTCATGCCTTTACCAAATTCGATGGTAATTTGGGTACTTCAGGTTCAGTTGCTTATTTATTTACTAAGCGCGGTGAAATCACTTTTAATGACGTAAGCTTAGAAGATGAAGTCATGCTCACTGCACTAGATGCAGGCGCTCTTGATATTGAAAATGACGGAACATCACTACTCGTTATTACCGATGTAGACAATTTCGGCCAAGTCAAAGATGCCCTTAATGCAGCTGGATTGGTCTCTGACAATGCTGAGGTGACCATGTCGCCATCCACCATTGCTGAAATAGACAATGTCGATGATGCCGAAAAAGTCATGAAAATGATTGATATGTTAGAAGATATAGATGATGTACAAGAGGTTTATAGCAACGTAAACTTCTCTGCTGATGTCATGGCTCAGCTAGAGCAATAGTTTTTATTCGTCATCTAAACCTACCTTTAGGACGGCATATCTAACACAAAGAAGCCAAACGTTGTAGAACGTTTGGCTTCTTTGCATTTAGCCACCTTCTATCATGAGTGTCAAAACTAAACTTTACCTGTCAATTCTTCAAGCTCAAGTAGATATCGCTTCTTATCTACTCCACCAGTATACCCACCTAACTTGCCATCACTAGCAATCACTCGGTGACAAGGAACAATAATACTAAAAGGGTTTTTACCATTAGCATTAGCGACCGCACGAAAGCCCTTAGGATTACCAACGCGCTTTGCCAGTGCGGCATAGCTGATGGTTTCGCCATGATTGATACCTTGTAATGCATGCCATACTTTTTGCTGAAACTGAGTACCCAAAGAGATGTCTAATGGCAAGTCAAAAGTGTGGCGTTTGCCATTGGCATACTCATAAAGCTGGTCGATAGCTGCTAGTAATAAAGCTTGAGTAGCATCACTACTGCTCAAGTCATTTTTGTCTATAAATATAAAGTCATCATCGTTAAGCTGGTAATGTTTTTTAAGCTTGGCAGATGATTTGGAGTGACGCCACGATTGACCCTCCATAAGCCAATTAACTTCAGTAAGCTTGGGCGTATTATCTTTACTGGCACCAGCCATTAGAATGAGTTGATATTGATCAAGTCGTGCTGTAGTGACTATCATAACTGTCTCCAGCTTAGTGCCAGTAAAATAATACCAAAACTGCAAAAAGGCTTAGCTGTCATTTGTATCAAAAAGTGCTGCGACAAACTGCTTTGGACTAAAGGCACGCAAATCATCGATTGATTCGCCAACCCCAATATAACGAATCGGTACATCAGTGGTTTCGGCAATGTTAAACACCACGCCACCTTTAGCAGTACCATCTAACTTAGTAATAGTGATGCCTGTCAGCGGCACTACCTTATTAAACAGCTCCACTTGGTTAATGGCGTTTTGACCTGTACCCGCATCAAGAACGATCATTCCCTCATGGGGCGCACTTGGATCCGCTTTACGCATGACACGTACTACTTTTTCAAGCTCTGCCATCAGATGCGTTTTGTTTTGCAAACGTCCGGCAGTGTCAGCTATCAATACATCAATGTTTTTGGCTTTTGCAGATTGCATGGCATCAAAGATAACAGAAGCGCTGTCAGAACCATGGCCTTGAGCCACAACCGGAATGCTGTTACGCTCACCCCAGATTTGTAGCTGTTCAGTGGCGGCAGCGCGGAAAGTGTCACCAGCCGCCAACATAACTGACTTACCCTCGCCTTGTAAGCGCTTGGCAAGCTTACCAATAGTGGTTGTTTTCCCCACACCATTAACACCCACAACCAAAATAACAAATGGTTTTTTGCTCGTATCGACAACCAATGGCGCAACTTTTGGCGTTAAGATATCAACGAGCTCACTTTGCAGTGCTTTATATAATGAATGCGCATAAATCAAATCGCCACGCGTTGTTTGCTCAGTTAAACTCTTGATAATACGGTTAGTCGCATTGACACCAATATCGGCGACTAATAGCTGGTCCTCTACCTCTTCCAACAGCTCATCATCGATCTCTTTGCCACCAATAAGTATGCTCACCATACCTTCTGCAAGGTTTTTACGTGATTTACTAAGTCCCGACTTCATGCGGTTAAACCAGCTTCCTTTTTGGCGACCTTGCGTCTCGTCTTCTTGTAGCTGATCCATTTGGTTTGCATCATCGTCAGCCAGTGCCTGAGAAGTACTTGGTGCAGCTTGTCTTACAGCATCGTCAGTGTTGGTTTGTTTAGTGTCAGCTGGTAGATGCTGGCTAGCAGTATCCGTCCACTGCTCTTGTAGCGGCATCTTTGGTATAGCAGTAGGATTAATCTTGTTTTCGATTTGGTCATTGCTAACTAATGCATCATCACCCGTATGCTGCGCCTCAGGCATTATAATCGGTGCACCTAACGCTATTTGTTCTGCTGCCTCTACACCTACTGTGTCTGCACTTGACGTCTGACTGCCTTTGTGGTTTTGACTATCAGCTTCAATAACGCCGTCAGGCTCATCAATAATGGGGACTGATTGCGTCGGCAGACTTGGTAAGGTAATATCATCGTCATCTAAATCATCAAGGCTACCATCAAGGTTGATGACCACGCGATTGGCATTATTTGGATTATTCATAAGCTTGCCCTAAAGGTTAATAATGTCAGTAATATATTTATTTTGTAATGAATAATGGTGTAAATTGACATCAGTATATCTAATATCATCAAAACGAAAGCTTCATTCTTGTGCTAGTTTAGCATAATTCAAGTAGCGCTTAGCGCGGAGCATGATAGCGAATGATACAGTAATAGTAGAGTTATTATAAAATTTGGTTAAGGTTTAGACACATAAATCTGACTTTACCAAACGTAGGTTTCGCTACAGTCAAGCTTATACTTATCTGTTTTGAGCTATTTTTTACTCATCCAATCTTTTTATTTATTGAATAGGAGCTGCTATGCCACCTTTAAAGCAAACTGGCATCTCACAATATGCATCTTTGCCGCAGCGCAAATATTTATTAGAGTCTGACTCTAAACATGCTTTCGACAATAAAAAAGCCAATTGGCCAGCTCTATCTTTGGTCGCAATACTATCTTTCTCAACAGTCGGCTGCGCATCTTTGCAAGCATTAGAGCCAACGGCTGACTTGATTAATGATCTAAAGAAGATTTTGTAAATTTGTAACGCTATACTAAGATTAAAGATAAATTTACAAGAGCATTCTTTATACAAACTGGGTTTTAGAATATTAGGAATACTTATGTCATCAACAGTAACATTCATACCAACTCATAAAACTAAAAATAATTCTGCTAAAAAACCTTTTCATTTGGCACTTATTGTCAACATGGGATATGCATTAATTATCTCTATACTACTGTTATCAGCCGTAGGTTGTAGTACGACGCAAGCATTTAAACCAACCGCCAGCGTTATCGTTGGTGGACACAAAACACTATAGTACACAGTACCTAATGCTTGGCTTTTGATCGTTTATACTTTTTCTTCATTTTTATTCCAAATCTATCATTCACTGTTTTATAAGTAGAAAACCCTATGTCCTTGTCTTCATCGTTATCTGCTATCTCGTTGCGTATTGCCTGTTCCTTAGCGCTTGCTACTACCTTGACTGCATGTCAAACCAGTAACTTCCAGCAAACAGCTACGTCTGACACAGTAATTGCTAAGCCAGCCGCGAGCTCAGATTTGGCTATCGATATGTCAGGTCGGCATGAATATCAGTTAGAAAATGGGCTAAAAATCATCGTTAAAGAAGATCATCGTGCGCCAGTGGTGATGACGCAGATCTGGTATCGAGTTGGCTCGGCAGATGAGCCGTTAAACAAAGGCGGCATCTCACATCTGCTTGAACACATGATGTTTAAAGGGACAGCGAATGTATCAAGTGATGACTATGAACGCTTGATTGCTAAGTTTGGCGGCGTTAATAACGCTTTTACCAGCTACGATTACACTGGCTACTATGAGCTATTCCCAGCCAATAGAATGCCTTTAGCCTTAGAATTAGAAGCAGATCGGATGACCAACTTGGTCTTTGACGACCAAGCTTTTGCTAAAGAGCATCAAGTAGTTATGGAAGAGCGCCGCCAGCGTACTGACGACAATCCACTTGCCAAAGCTTACGAATCATTTCGCCTATTAGCCTTACCTGATAGTCCTAAAGGTGCGTCTGTTATCGGACCGATGAGCGAGCTTAAATCGATTGAACTAGCAGAATTGAAAGATTGGTATAAAACTTGGTATGCACCTAATAATGCAACCTTAGTTATCGTGGGTGACGTTAAACCAAAGGAGGTGTTGGCACAAGTCAAACGCTACTTCGGTGACTTACCTGCCAGCAAATTACCAACACGTCCTGAGGTAAAGCAGCAAGGCTTCCGTGGTTATAAAAAGGTTGACTCTGAGCAGGCAGTACAAGTGCCCGTATTATTAATGGGTTACAACGTCCCTAGCCTAACAACCGTTGGCGCGGATAATGAAAAGCAAGCTTATGCGCTATCACTTGCCCAAGATGTCTTAGATGGTGGTCTATCGGCGCGTTTAGAAAGCCGACTCATACGCGAGCAGGGTTTACTCACTAGTGTCGGAACTTCTTATGATCTGCTTGATCGCGGTGATGGACTGTTTTTAATACAGGCGACTCCGCGTGAGGGCGTGACCTTAACGCAAGCACAGGATGCTATTACGGCTGAAATTAATAAACTCGCCACTGATCCTATCAATGCCGATGAAATCAGTCGTGCCAAAACCAACACCGTTACGGGCTTAGTCTATGCGCAAGACAGTATGCAAGGCCAAGCACGCATGATAGGTTCGCTGCAATCTATCGGGCTTGATGACAGATTGCTGGCAAGCTTACCTGCCAAGCTCGATGGTGTGAGCGTCGCTGATATTCAAGCTGCTAGTAAAAAGTATCTTGTAAAGGATAACCTAACTGTCATGCATATCGTGCCACCTAAAGAAAAAATGGATAAAGCTAAGATAAGCAAGGCTCAAGCAAATAATTGATCATCAATAATCAAAACTCAGTGCGGGGAACAAGATTGTACTTCACTCCATTTTTAAGAAACTCGTTATTTAAGAACATTATAAGAAGACAAATATGACTCAGAAAACCTCGATACCCATTATAAAAAAAACGCCTCAACATAAAGATATAAAAAAGTCTAAACCTACTCGTAAGTCTTATCTTAGTGCCAGCATCGTAGTAGGATTAACTGCGTTTATCACTCCAGCTTATGCAGACTCAGTCAGCGCCGAAGAATATCGTGAGCCTGCTGCTGCAGTCGATGCAAACGCGCCCATTGCTGCTCTGTCTAAGCTGACTAGTCTTAACAACGTCAAACCGTTACAAGTGACTGTACCCACTATCGAACATTTTAAAACGACAGCTGGCGTACCCGTATCATTTGTACGCGCAACCACGCTACCTATCGTTGATATTGATTTGCGTTTTAACGCAGGTAGCGCACGCGATGCTAATATACGCTCGAACGGTTTTGGCATTGCCAATATGACCGCTACGATGCTCACACAAGGCACTGAGAGCTTGAATGAAGATGACTTTACACGAGCGGTTGAGACATTAGGGATTCAGTTAAATAGTAGTGCTTATAAAGATATGTTTATCGTCTCATTACGTAGCCTCTCTGATGACGAGCATCTTTTACCAGCCGTTAATCTGATGACGCAAATACTAACCAAGCCAAATTTTAAACAATCAATTTTAGCGCGTAACAAAGCACGTCTACTAGTCGGCCTGCAACAGCAAAAACAAGATCCTAATAGCCTTGCCAGTCTTGCTTTTGATGAAGCTTTATATGGCAGCCATCCGTATGCCCATCCTTCATCGGGTACACTTGAGACTGTGCCCAACATCGAGAAAAAAGATCTGACTGATTTTCAAAACCGCTACCTTGTCGCTGCCAATGCATCCTTAGCAATGACTGGTAACTTGACGCTTGCTCAAGCTAAAAAACTCGCTGAAGACATTACTGCTAATTTACCTAAAGGTGTGGCAGCGGACACTTTAGCCGAGCCAAAACCCCTCACCCAAGCACAGCATATCCATATCCCTTTTCCTAGCACCCAAACCACAGTATTGATGGGCCAATTAGGTAATAAGCGCGCTACCGATTCACAAGCGCAGCAACAACAAACCAACTTTGCAGTAGGCAACGAAGTATTAGCAGGTGGTAATTTTAATGCGCGCTTAATGACAGAGATTCGTCAAAACCTCGGTTATACCTATGGTATATCTGGCTCTATGAATCCAATGCTGGCTCGTGGTCCTTATCAGATAGGTTTTTCAACACGCAATGACAAGGCTCGTGACGCCATTGATGCAAGCCTAGCAGTCATTGATGATACGTTAGATAGTGGGATTACTAGTAATGAGATGCGTCTGACCACGGACAATATGAAGAATAGCTTCCCAATGGGCTTTGCAAGTAATGCGGGGATTAATGGCTTGCTAGGAATGATGAATTTTTATCAACTGCCAGATAACTATCTGACAGACTATATAACGCGTATTGACAATGTAAAGCTATCAGGGGTTAACCAGACTTTGCGCAATACTCTTGAACCAGACAAATTCTTAATCGTGACAGTTGGGCAGGATGATCCTTGGAAGAACAAAGAAATGCATGCTGAGTAGCGTTTTTAGCAAAAATTATTAATAGAAGATCAGAAACCGTGTTACGGATATTTAGTCCGTAACCGTTATCGCCACATCATAGCTCAAGTGTTTAGGCTTATAGGTAGCGCCATTATAAGCTAACCGAATCACATGCTTATCATAAGATGCCACTTCATACTCCCCATTAGCAAAATTATGTAAAGTAGGTACAATCAGTAGTGCCTCTATTTGTCTATTGTCGACATTGACATCGAGACGCTGCCCCGTATTTAGATATAAAAAATAGTCGCAGTAATCATTGACCATCACTTCGGCTACGCGCTCGATATCATTACTATTCATGTCTTTTTGTAGCAGTTTGGGGCAGATATCTGCACGCTGAGCCGCCAGCCTTGCATAAGAGTTGGTAATGTTATCTTCGATGTTTGCTGCTTCAAGCTGTTTTTGCGTGTTTGTTGCAGTATTAGCTTGACTATCGACAGATAGTTTTGGACTACAAGAATAACTAAAGAGTACAATTGATACTGTAACAACAATCAGGGCTAGATATGACATATTTGATTGAGTACGGTAGGCATTTGATATTATAGACCGGAAACACTTCATAAAACCTGCTTGTGTCAAACCTGAGTTTTCTGTCTTTTAACAAGAAACTGTATAAAATATGGACAATTATTTATCAATATTAAAGCATTATTTGAGACTAAGTTACCAGCTTTTAGTGATTAAAGGTTCAATCACACGATAATATGACACTTATCTCGCGCTCGAATCCTGTTTGACAGGGTCATCATACTTAAAACATTTAAGATTGTAAGTTTTACCGTATTTTATCCTTTAAGTCACAATATTGTTTGTGTTTAATAGCGACATGATGAGCTACTACTAGTATGATTAAAGCCCCACTTTCGATAACCTTGCGTATCTAAATGAATTGCACCGGTTGAATATAACCCCAGTCCAAAGTTGTGTGATTGACCTTGATATTGCCAATACTGGCATAAATTGTCTTGTAAACTACTTAACTGCCAAAGATCATTCTCGTATTCAGGCACCCAAATATCTATAGCACCTGCGGTCATATGTTTACTACTGTTTGCACCACCTGCACAACCATTAAGTCCTGGACTACGATATACCGAGCGTATTTTACTACTTGCAGGTAAGATACCCTGATTCTTTAGATTGGCATAAAGTCTCAAAGTAGGAACGATATTTGACCACAGCTCTTGCGGCGGTAGCTGATAAGGTTCATAGCCACATTTATCCCAACTACGAGCAGTAGTGAGCAGCTCTTTAAGTGGCGGTACGTTTTGAGCACCAATCTGTGCGCTCAGGTAACGATGATAATTGGCAACCTCTTGCGCGCGAAAACTATTGCTATTTAACCAGCTATCAAAGTCCATATTGATCATACTATTATAAGTATTACTGGCTGTATTGTATTTAGGACTATAAGTCACTTTTCTAATGTTTGATGTATTATAATTTGGACGACGAGTATTAACATTCATCCGTTTGTTCTCTTCGATCGATAGCTTGGTATCAAGCTCATATTCGCGTTGTTTTTGTTCGATTAAACCCTGCATACTATCGCCACCCAGTACAGTCGCTCGACTACTGGTACTGGCAGAAGGTGCAATATAAGCATTACTGCTGCTATGACGTACTTGAATACGTCGTTCGCTATCATTCAAAATCGCAGCATGGCCAACAACACTGCTACTACAAAAAATAAATATAACTAAGGGTTTTATAATTGATGTCATATAGGGTTTTAGTATTGTAGGAGGGATGGCTTTTTGAGAAGTAAAAATTTCGGTCTGTTTACATACAGATTTATGGACAAAATTATCAAGCTTATTATTTACGTGAGTCATGTAGGTCGTTATCATCAACAAATATTTTATCGATACTATCAAATTTTACGCAAGCAAGCTAAACTATCGCTCCTAATAATAGTGAATAATTTGGCTATTTACCGCTGCCATTGTCATGTTTGATGATTAGATTACTCTTTTACCGCTATATAATAAGCACTTACAAACCAGTCCTTTCCATACACCTTCCATGATTACAGTCATTTTCGCCTATGTCATTTAACCCACAGTACCGCTTTTCTCGCCAAAGCCATCATTTCGGTCAACGTCATGAACGAACGCTGTGGCAACATATTCATATAGACCCATGGCTAACGATACTGTTACTACTTATCTGCTGTATTGGGTTAACTATCTTATATAGTGCTTCAACTCAAGACGTTGGTATGGTTTTGAGGCAGACGGTCAGCTATGGCGTGGCTTTTACAGTTATGTTCATTATGGCTCAAGTACCGCCTAGCCTCTATCGTACATTGACGCCTGTATTTTATGTCATGGGACTGATACTACTGGTATTGGTTGAGATTATTGGTGAAGTACGAATGGGAGCACAGCGCTGGATCAATTTACCAGGATTTGGTAGCGTTCAGCCATCAGAGTTTATGAAGCTTGGTATGCCAATGATGTGTGCATGGTTTTTGTCCAAACGAGATTTGCCACCATCATTTTCCAGTATTTTAATTACCTTGGGCATTATTATTGTGCCAGTCATACTCATTGCAAAAGAGCCAGACCTTGGTACCTCTTTGCTGGTTGCCGCGAGCGGGCTCTTTGTTTTATTTTTGGCAGGTCTATCTTGGCGACTGATTTCAGCTGCAGCCATCCTAGCCGTACCTCTCATCGCTATCGCTTGGAATTTTTTATTACATGACTATCAGCGTACACGCGTATTAACATTGCTAAACCCTGAAGCCGATGTTCAAGGAGCCGGCTGGAATATCATTCAGTCAAAGACGGCCATAGGTTCTGGCGGGTTATCAGGTAAAGGCTACTTAGAAGGTACACAATCACAACTCCATTTCTTGCCTGAAGGTCATACTGATTTTATTATTGCAGCCTTTTCAGAAGAATTTGGTCTATTTGGCGTCATATTACTGATGCTAATATATGCGTGCTTATTGATACGTGCACTCTATATTGCTCTTACGCAACCTGATATTTATAGTCGCCTATTGGCTGGCGCTATCGCCATGTCATTTTTCGTGTATGTATTCGTCAACGTCGGTATGGTAGGAGGTATTCTGCCGGTAGTGGGCGTCCCTCTACCCTTTATCAGTTATGGTGGTACTGCAATCGTAACATTAATGGGAGGATTTGGTCTTTTAATGTCCATCCATACCCACAAAGCTGAATAAACACTCAAACAAAGTTCATCATCCTATAATACGATACAAAATCTGCTCATAAAATCATGTAGCAGATTTTTATTGCTTAAACCAACTAGTACATACAGCTTATCCTAAATATTATAGGTAAAAAGATACGTTGTCGGCTGCAATTTTAAATAACTGTTGGGAAGGTACAACTTAAAATCAAAAAAAGTCTATAAAAAATAATAAGCCCTGGCATACATAATAAAAATTTTATAAATGATTAATTATATATTCAATATATAGCATATAGAAAAACATATTATAAATAATAAAATTCGTATAAATGAATACAAACGAATTTTGTAAAGGTTCTAAAGTATCTTTGTGCAACATAAAAGCGATTAAAGTAAAAGATAGACAAAAATTCATCGCTTATAATATATAAGACATTGTTATTATTGCCTAAATATTTATTTTATTATTCAAGTGCACTATAGTATTTACTTAAATAACTAACATTTGTAAGTCAGTATTAACACTTGCGATTTACAAAAAATTGCGTTACTCTCTTTTTTATAATACTTGATACATAACCAATACAGTTCTAATAAGAAAGATTGCAATTAATTATATTCTAGTCGTAGCTATTACGTATAGTCAGCAATTATCTTTCAAAGCTACTACCTAAGTTAACGTACTCATAACAAATCCAAGTAATTGCATTTTTATATGATTAATAATTGGTTTTATATTAAAAACTTCCAACATAAAAATTATCCCTATCCTAAAGCCTGTTTAATTACTGTTCCTACGTATTAGCTTTTACGTTGTAGGAAAGGATAAAAAAATTGACGCATTTATAAATTTGCTGAATTTTTTGCGCACAATACAAGGTTTTAGATATCAGGTCTTAATATATAAGCTATAGAGGTACCTATGAATAAGCGTCTATCTGGTTTACTTACAATATCGGTATGTTTGTTTGCTGGCTCTGCAGCAGCCTCTAATACTAATGCGATTGAAGCAAAAACGTCTCTCTCTACTTTATCTCAAGACAACACCTCTCATATTGATCGTGTCCTTGGCGAGCTTACTCGTCAACATGATAACGCTTCAAGCTTAGTTAAATCTGCGCGTCAACCAGTGTCATTGGCTATTAACAGCTCTTTGCTCGCCGATGATACTAGCCAAGTTACTGATGATGAGGATGTATTAGAGCGATTGACTGCTGTCGCTTCTAATTCTGTCAGTAAATTCAAACAGACTGGTCTTGCTTCTTGGTATGGACGTAAGTTTCATGGTCGCAAAACAGCCAGCGGTGATACTTTTGATATGAACGGTTTGACTGCCGCTCACCGCTCCCTACCTTTGAATTGCTATGTAAAAGTGACAAACAAAACCAATGGCAAAAGTGTGGTTGTAAAAGTAAATGATCGCGGTCCATTCCACGGTAATCGCGTTTTAGATTTGTCTTATGGTGCAGCCAAACGTTTAGGTATTACCAATAAAGGTGTTGGTAATGTATCAATTGAACGTGTTTCAGGTCCATAGTTTAAGATCGATACCTATAAGATTGTATTAGGTCTGTAAACGATTTTAGAATTTAGATGTATCGAAATTAGCAGTGTGAAAAGTGATTAAAATACAAAAAAGTGTCAAGCTTGTATAAGTTTGACACTTTTTTTATGACTGCTTTTTTAGCAGTTATGTTATTGACACATTGTCTTATTGACGTAGTTAATAAATTTCAAACGCCCTTTCTATTGCATCATCTAGGCGCTCTACAGCATGTACGACAATACCTTTAAACTGCGGTGAATCACTAGCAGGTGCATTTGATTTTGGAATAATGGCATGAGTAAAACCATGCTTCATAGCTTCTTTTAAGCGCTCTTGTCCGTTTGGTACAGGACGAATCTCGCCTGACAAACCTACCTCACCAAACACCGCCAATGATGAGGGTAATGGTTTTTCTCTAATACTGGATGCACAAGCCAATAGTACTGCCAAATCAGAGCCCGTTTCTATTACTTTGACGCCGCCAACTACATTGACATAAACGTCTTGTCCACTAGTATGGATACCGCCATGACGGTGCATCACAGCAAGCAGCATCGATAAACGCTGAAAATCAAGCCCTAAAGCCATACGTCTTGGCTGTCCTTGTGAGTCATCGACTAACGCCTGTACCTCAACCAATAATGGACGTGTACCTTCGCGGCTGACCATTACCACTGATCCTGCAACAGGCTTATCATAGCGGCTTAGAAATATAGCAGATGGATTGGCAACCTCTTTAAGACCCATATCTGTCATCCCAAAGATGCCCAACTCATTGACCGCGCCAAAGCGGTTTTTGACCGCACGTATCATTCTAAATCGTGAATCAGACTGGCCTTCAAAGTACAAAACCGTATCAACCATATGCTCAAGTACACGTGGTCCTGCAAGCGTGCCTTCTTTGGTCACATGTCCCACCAAAAATAAAGCCGTACCCGTTTGCTTAGCATAGCGCGTTAAGATAGCCGCAGACTCCCTAATTTGACTGACGCCGCCGGGCGCTGAATTGATCGCATCGGTATAAATGGTCTGAATCGAATCAATGATAGCAATCGCAGGCTGCTCTTGGGTCAAGGCAGCACAAATGGTTTCTACGTTAGTCTCAGCCAACACTCGCAAGCGATCGGCTGGTAGGTCTAGGCGTTTGGCTCGCATTGCAACCTGCGCCAGTGACTCCTCCCCTGTGACATACAGAGCACTGCCTGCCAATGAATCGGCACGTGCCATATTGGTCGCTGTTTGAAGCAAAATAGTAGATTTACCAATGCCTGGATCACCGCCTATCAATACCACAGAACCCGCTACCAAACCGCCGCCTAATACTCGATCAAACTCACTAATACCTGTTGGTAATCGTGTATCTAAAGTCACGCTAACGGCATTAAGCGGCATCACCGCACTTTGCGTTCCTGAATAGTTTCCTGCTGGAGTACCACCATTTGCACCGCGCGGTGCTCCTCGATTCGCAGCGGGTTTGGCTGTATTTTTATTATGATGTGGCATGCTGACATTTGGTGCTTCAACCAAACTGTTCCATTCGCCACAATCAGAGCACTGTCCTGACCATTTACCAAAATGCGCACCGCAGTGCTGACAGACGTAGCTACTTTTATTTTTTGCCATCGTATATGCACCCTGTTTAAGTTGCGAGATAAGAAAAGGTCAAAATACTGTTCTTTATAGAAAAAGAGACATTATAATTTATAATAAATTAATAATAGTTTTGAGAAGAAAGAATGAGGTTGGGTATGTTGAATATTTACCAATGAGCATTGACCAAGATCATTAGTAAATAGTTGAATTACTTTGATTAAATGGTACTGATAGGTAAAAAATCAAGGTTAATAAGACCTTTATAGATGTACGCTTAATCATATGTTCTAGAGTTTTTTAAGCAATAAAAAGATAACGCAAACCGTTATCTATACTTGAAAATCCTTACCTAAGTAAACTGATTTTACCAGCTCGTTATCTAAAACTTCACATGCTGTACCTTCGGCAATGATGGCTCCCTCTGAGACAATGTAAGCTTTTTCGCAGATGGCGAGTGTTTCACGTACATTGTGATCGGTGATGAGCACGCCGATGCCTCGGTTTTTCAACGTTAAAATAACTTCCTTGATATCACCAACTGAAATAGGATCAACCCCAGCAAAAGGCTCATCTAACAAGATAAACTTGGGATCAGCGGCCAAAGCGCGCGCAATCTCACAGCGGCGACGCTCACCGCCTGAGACACTCATGCCTAGTGATTGACGCACGTGCTCTAAATGAAACTCTCCGATGAGCTTTTCAAGCTCTTGCCTCTGCTGAGTAGCTGATAGCTCTTTACGAGTTTGTAAAATAGCTAAAATATTTTCTTCGATAGATAGCTTACGAAAGATAGAAGCTTCTTGTGGCAGATAACCAATGCCAGCTCGAGCACGCTCATGCATGGCATATTTAGACAAATCCATTTTACCTAAGGTCACACGGCCTTTATCCATATTGACCAAACCGACTACCATATAAAAACTGGTTGTCTTACCTGCGCCGTTGGGCCCTAATAACCCAACAACTTGCCCTTGCTCGACTGAAAAAGAGACATCCTTGACTACCCAGCGCTTACCGTAACGTTTGCCTAGATTTTGCATTGTTAGACGTTCAACACTGGGCGTAGGCGTACTGTTTATCACAGATATGTTTTGATTATCAAAGTCGCTATTCAAACTACTATTATCACTCATATGTTACTCGTACTAAGGCAAATTTAAGCGCTTATTTGGTATATTATTTTAGCGTATACTATTTTGGTTGGTACTATTATTTGGCGGCAATACCAACTCAACACGCTGGCTACCACCAGCTGTCGCTTCAACATCGCCAGCCTTGAGACTATAACGGATGACATTACCAGCAAAACTAGCACCGTTTTGCACCAGTTTTGCATTACCCGTTAAAGTAATAATACCGCTCACTGCATTGTAATCAATCTTGTTTGCTTGACCTTTTGCTAGGCCTTTTTCTTGAGTGATAACTTGTTGCATGGTCGCTGGCCGTCCGGTTGCCACTGCTGAATTAATGCTGCGCTGCTGCGAGAGATTTACCGTAATATCATTAGCGGTAAGCTTTAATGTGCCTTGGGTAATAATGACATTACCGGAGTAACTGGTAATACCTGTACGCTCGCTATAGGTCGCTTTATCTGCTAATAACTTAATGGGCTGGTTGGCATCTGATGGCAATGCATGACTATATAGTGGTAATGCTATTAGCATAGCCATTGGCAATACGCGTAAAATTTGCGACATATAATTTTGACTAGTGGCAGGCAAAAAGTTAGATTTCATAAGCAGTTACTCTTTTATGATAAGAAGGTAATAAGTAGTAGAAAAGCAAAAGCTATTAAGTAGTACGAGCAACCTAGATTGATTTAATGGATAAGTAGCAATAAGCGAGCCAATTGCTGCTATTACCTTTACCAACTATTTTAAACTATCTAAGACAATAATACGTAATATACAAGACATTAAAATAAAGCCTGATCCTGACGCTCAGCAGGTGTGAAAGTCACAGCCACTTGTCCAAACTCATACTCGCCAGTTTCAAGATTGGCCTGCATACTAGAAGCCTCAAAGCGATTCATACCCTGCACAACTTTGACGGACTCATCACTATAGACTTGACGAGACTTGGTATTGCCTTTAAGCGTTTGACCTGTGACTTCAATAGGTTCAATATCTGATGATCCACTCGCTTTGTCTTCGCTAACTAAGGTAAAACCACCAGACAAAAGCAGCTCCCCTGTTTGTTGGTTGATCGTAGCACTACCTGCTTGAATTTGATAACGCTGTTCATCAGATGGCTCCCAGTTCATGGTAATACCCGACATCTCATCTTGATTGGTCACTGGATTATGCGTAAGTGAATCGGCATTTAACTCGTATTCGGTCTCACCCTCTTCATTGGTTTGTACCGCTTTTATATCAGTCGCTTCATAATCCACCTCAGAAGCTTCTATGTTTACTGGCGGTGTGATCTTACCTTGTTGTTGAAAAAACCAACCAGCAATACCGGCAATAATTAAGGCCAAAACAACTAGGACACGAGTATTCACGATAAATCATCCTGCGCTGGCACTTTATCAAGCGTATAGTGTGAAATAAAGTCTTGATACTGTCCATGACCTTTTAAGATCAGGTCACACACTTCACGTACTGCCCCCATCCCGCCAGTGCACGTCGTTACCATATCGCTGCGATTGACAACCTCAGCATGCGCATTAGGTACTGTCGCTGCAAAGCCGACGGTTTGCATGGCTTTAATATCAGGCAAATCATCACCCATATAAGCGCAGTCGGCAGCCGTAATATTAAGCGCTGGATCTAAGGTAGAGAGTAGCTCTTTTAAAGCGATAAGCTTATCATCACGACCTTGCACCACATAATCGATGCCAGTCTCTGCTGCACGCTTATTGACCATAGGGCTACTACGGCCAGTAATAATAGCAGTTAAAATACCATAGCGTGCCAAAGACTTAATACCGACCCCATCTTGTACCGAAAACGCTTTAGTCTCAATACCATTAGCATCATAGATAATCTGACCGTTTGACAAGATACCATCAACGTCCAAGACCAACATTTTAACCTGTCCTGCTCTTTCGATTAAGTCTTGCATAATTTATCTCTTATAAAGTCTTATTATTTAAATGTGAAACCTATTTAGTCTAAGCGCTTATTTCACACCTGCTTGTAGCAAATCATGCACAGTAATGATGGCTTCTAAATGCTCTTTTTCATCTATCACTAGTAGTTGACTGATTGCATTTTCATTCATGACACTTAAGGCATCAGATGCACGCATTGACTTACTTACTTGGCGTGGATTAGTACTCATTACGTCTTGTATGGGTGTTGCAAGATCAATGCGTTTTTCCAAACCACGGCGCAAATCCCCATCTGTGAACACACCGACGACTTTTTGCTCATCGTCGATTACAACAGTCATGCCCAAACGGCCTGCAGACATTGTAAATAATGCATCTTGTAATGGCGCTTTTTGATTAACAAGCGGCAAATTATCTACATTACTATGCATCAAATCCTCTACTCGTGTTAATAGCTGTCGACCAAGCGCACCTGCTGGATGCGATAAGGCAAAATCTTCTGAAGTAAAATTACGCGCATGTACCAAAGCCACTGCTAAAGCATCTCCTAACGCTAAAGTTGCCGTCGTACTAGAAGTAGGTGCCAGATTAAGCGGGCAAGCTTCTTGTGACTTGCCAAGGGTCAATATAATATCGGCTGCGCGTGGCAACATACCGCGCTTGTCTCGGCTAATACTTATCAGCGGAATGCCTAAACGCTTAACCACTGGCAATAGGGTCTTGATTTCATCCGACTCTCCAGAGTTGGAGATAGCCAGTAACACATCACCCTTTACAAGCATTCCTAAGTCGCCATGACCTGCCTCACCAGGATGCATAAAAAATGCTGGCGTACCAGTAGAAGCAAACGTCGCTGCTATCTTGCGCCCGATCAGACCTGACTTACCCATACCAGTCACGACTACCCGACCTTTACAAGCCAAAATGATTTTGCAAGCTTGCACAAACCTATCGTCTATCTGTTCAGTTAATAACGCCAACGCGGCTATCTCAGTTTGAATAGCGTCAATGGCAGTGGTCATAAATTGGTCGTCAGTAAGATTGTTTGTACAGTTACTCATGGTTTGACTCGGTAATTATCATTAATAATATATTTTACTATATTAAGAGCCATTTTAATAATATGACTTAGAACTGTACAATGTAATCTTGATTAAAAAAACATATCAACTATATTGTTTAAAGAATATTCAGACATCTTATTAGCTGCCCCGTTCAAATGCTTGATAGTCTTACAATAGTGAAGTTGTTGATAAAAAAAAGACCCACTCAATAGCAGATCTTTTTATTAAAATAGACTTCAACAATATACCTTCGTAAATAGCATCAATTAGTTATTGTTGTTATCGTCATCAAAGTCATTGCTGGGCTTTTCATTGAATCCCGTGTTTTCTGCTGGTGTCTCAAATCCGCGGTCTTGACCAAAACCACCGCGCTCAAAACTACGATCTTGACTTTGACCTAGACCACCACGTTCAAACCCGCGATCTTGTCCCTGACCAAAGCCGCCACGATTAAAACCACTACGATTAGAGGCAAAGCCACGTTCTTCAAAGCCGCCACCTGCGCCTGTATTACTACCTCTTTCAAACCCGCTGTTATTACTGCCGCCTTGGTAGCCGTTAGTACCTTGAGTCTGCATACCACTACTCGATGATGCAGTAGTACTAGCGCCTCGTGGATTACGTGCTGGAACTACAGTTGAGATGGCATGCTTATAAACCATTTGACTAACTGTATTCTTTAATAAAACGACATATTGGTCAAATGATTCAATTTGGCCTTGTAATTTAATACCATTTACCAAAAAAATAGACACTGGAATACGATCTTTACGTAATGAGTTTAGGAACGGATCTTGTAATGTTTGTCCTTTTGACATAAAAACTCTCCCGAATATTATATAATTATATTATAAGTGCTTGTTTAATTATAATCGTTAGAAAAAGATACAGTAGTAAGTTTTACTAATAAAACGTATCTAAATGAGCACCAATTTTTCTTTGTTAATTCTACTTTGTTTAACTACTATATTATTGTAAATAAATGATTATTTGCTTTTATAACAATAGTAACAATCATAGTTGGCAAAGCATACTGTAACTGTTAGATTAACAAATTATAACAGCTGTCTCAGCCAAATTTTGAAACTTATTGTGATTGGTTCTCATAATCTGCAAATATTTATAACTTGTTTTTACTATTATTAAAATCTATTAGAACGTAATACCATAAGCTTCTTGTCTATCATTATTAATAGATGACAAATGATTGTTCAGATCAGATATTCTCTAGCTTGCGTCATAGATTCGTAGGATGATATGACAACTTCGTTGTTATTATGCAAATCGTTATTTACGTTCGATAATTGAGCCAACTTACGTAGCCAAGTATATTGGCGTTTAGCCAGTTGTCTTGTAGCATATAATGCCTTATTTTGCATTTGATAACAAGCAAGCGCCTCGGTTTGACTATCAAGGGTTGACGACTGTGATTGCAGCGCCCTTTGTGGTTTTATTTTATGTTTGCTTGGGTCTTCAAATCTACCAAAAACATCTTCAAACTGGGTCTTATCAAGATGTGGCTGCTCAAATACTGAATGATTAATATGTGTCAGGTACTCTAAAACTTGCCGATAGCCAACGCAGCGCATAGATGGCAAATTAGGTGTCAGCGGATATTGTTCAAGCAAACCAAGTACTTCATCTACTAGTCCTTCACGCCACATGATATCTAAACGCTGCTCGATACGCGTATGCAGCCAGGGACGATCTGGCATTACTGTAAGTGCATGCCACTGCTGATGTGGATTGTTTGCTATTGCTTGCTTAGGTTTACGCTGCCAGTCGCTTATAGCAATGTTGGTTTGTAGATATACTTCTATGGCTCGCGTAATACGCTGGGTATCAGTTGCATGAAGACGCTGATGACTAATAGGATCGACTTTACTAAGATAGTCAAACAACGCTTGTAAGCCTTCTGTCTGTCGCCACTGCTCTACATGAGCGCGAACGCTGTCCTCACTATCTGGTACTGGAGATAGCCCGTCGAGTAGCGCCATGTAATACATCATAGTGCCGCCTACCAACAGCGGGATTTTGCCATTATTATGACAGTCATCAATTAAACGAATGACATCACTGACGAATTCAGCCATGCTATAGCTTTGCATAGGATCGATAATATTGACTAGATGATGCGGGTAACGCGTAAGCTCAGTAGTCGTAGGTTTGGCCGTACCTATATTCATATCACGGTATATAAGTGCTGAATCTACTGAGATTAGCTCATAACGACCAGTATCGTATAACTCATAGGCTAAGGCGGTCTTGCCACTGGCGGTCGGCGCCATTAGGCAAACCACGCTGTTATCCGCCAATTTAGGAGTGATACTATTAGACGTAAGCTGCATAAAATTGCCTTTATGAGTAATAATTTAAATAGTCGAACTAGAGACTAGCTGTTTAGAAGCCTGTTATCTATCTTTTATAATTAGAGTGGAGCTATGATTAAACTGAAGCGTGGTTTATTCAGATGTAGATGACAACATGAACGAAACCAACTGATTGCGGTCAATATTTATGATTGCCTCATCAAACAGTATTTCTTCCATATCTGCTATAAAAACCACCAAGTCTTGCGCAGACATCTGAGTGCTTATAGTTGCAAGCTGTTGGTTAATATATATTGGACTATCCGGCAACTGCCTTCTTTTAAAGGCCTCATTATCCAGTATATGTGACTCAAACAATACTCGCATCTTTGACTGCCAACCCTCTGCACTGATTAACAGACACTGGCTTTGATTATAAAATAATAGCCAAGGCAGCGACTTATTATTAATGGCTTCAGTGTTTGAAAACTTACTTATCCCGCTATCCATACTATGAATAATGTCTAAGCAAACTGGTAGAGATTTGGTTGCTATATTTGAGCTAGTTAAGTGCTTAACGCTATCATCTAAAGACATATTCAAAACATTGACACGCGACTCTGAAAGCTCATCAATGTAAGGCTTTTTTGTATGAGAATCCGGTTTACGAATAGAAAACGGCTTGCTTTTTGATGTCTGATACGGTTGTTTAGGCGCTTGTACTTGCCTGCCTTGTCCTAAATCGTTGGTAGTAGAGGTGTTAAATGACAAATCATCAAATGATTTAGTTATCGCAGTTTTCGTCTCTGGCGCTCGCTTCTTATGACTGTCAGCTGGCACCATTGTTTGCGTTGTGATAACAGTTTTTAGCTTCAAACGAACTGCATGGCTTAAATGTGCCATAATATTATTAAGTGGACTGATTTTGATACGCTGTTTAGATGGATGGACATTGACATTGAGCCACTGAATTGGCAAATCAAAATAAAGCGCGTAACCGATACTAATAGCGCCCGCTTTGTGCGCAAGTTGGCGTAACTGATTATTAACGATTGGCTCTTTTACCAAACGTCCATTTACATATAGTAGTTTTGGCAAGGTATCCTGCGAATTAGTACTAGGCCATAACCAACCACTAATACTTGCCTGCTGACCTGAGTAATTGTTATCAATAGACCCCATAGGCTGCTGCACTAGACTGGATAAATCGACCACTACTTCTAGCGCATTAGGCGTTAATAACGCCCCTGTTGCTTGTTCAAGGCGTGATAATGGCAGACGATTAGGATTCTCATTACTGCTATTAATAGACTTTGCAGACAGCGACAGTCGCTTCTTATTATCATGAAATAATGTGAGCGCTACATCAGCACGTGCCAAAGCGACTTCACGTACAATCGTCTCAATATGACCAAACTCAGTTGCAATAGACTTCAGACTGCCACGGCGTGCTGGTACATTAAAGTATATGTCTTTGACAGTGACTGTCGTCCCGCGTTTATGTACGATTGGTATCAGTTTTGGAATGTCTTCTAATACGCCTGCAACCTGTAGCTGTCGACCAATACCGCTATTATCATGACTGCTGGTTAAAGTCAGACGAGAAACAGCTGCTGTCGCAGCCAACGCCTCCCCGCGAAAGCCTAACGTCGTAATACCATGCAAATTAGCCACATCCGCAACTTTACTGGTCGCATGACGGGTAATTGCCATGACCATATCATCAGGATGAATGCCGACGCCATCATCCATCACCTCTATCATACCCATACCACCTTGAGTAATATGTACTTCAATATGGTAGGCACCAGCATCAATTGCGTTTTCTAGTAATTCTTTGACCACTGCTGCTGGACGTGTTACGACCTCACCCGCTGCTAATTGATTGATGAGCAATGGCGATAGTTTTTTGATACGTGTATTAGGATAATTATCTGGCATTGATGAATATCATATTTTGTGGATCGCAAACATACTTTATCAAACTAAACTTTTAGTAATGACAAATCTAGCCCTTGCGCTTGCCCTACCTTTGATAATCGTATCTCAACTTGACGTGTCTCATCAACGCTTTGAGTAATATCAATAAACAACGTAGGCGGTGGTAAATAATTATCAGCGCGACTTGGCCATTCGATGATTACTAGCGCATTTTCGTCCTCAAGATACTCATCAAAACCAATAAGAGACAACTCTTCAGGATCTTGTATACGGTATAAATCAGTATGGTAGACCGGCTTAGTCGTACCGTCACCCTGCTCAATACTATAAGGCTCAACCAAAGTATACGTCGGGCTTTTTACTGCGCCCTTATGTCCTAATGCTTGCAACCAATAGCGTGTCAATGTGGTCTTGCCTGCGCCCAAATCGCCTGCCAACCAGATACTACCTGAGGGTAGCAAAGCTGCAAGCTGCTCAGCCAAACGCTCAGTATCGGCTTCTGAATATAGGGTTAGTATTCGCAATTGTTTATCAGTAAAAGAGGTATCATTATGGTTAGACATCAGACTGTACCCGCTTGTTGTTCGTGAACCTGCATAGTGACCGACGGATTGACAAAACGCTCGCCGCGAATCAATTTGGCATACAACTCAGGATCGTGCCACTCAGCGCTTACTTGCTCGCTAAACTCGAAATCTTCTAGCTTAAGCTTGCCCATTTGCTCATTGTTTACATCATCAGCAAAGCATTGCGCATAGCCTGTAGCAGTCTCATGGGCTATAACTGAGTAAACTTTAACGTCCGCCTCACCGTTTTGCATTTGGGTTTGTTTTAAAATCTCATCAGCCCAAAAAAAGATAACGCGCGAAAACTGCTCTGCAGATGGTGATACTGGCAAACTTATCCAGCGCGCGCTGAATTTTTTGCAAGCAGCGATATATTCAGGATCGTCTTTACTCCAAAAACAAATGGCATGATCAAAACTATCAATAATGTCTTTGATGGAAGATTTTAGCAGTCCAAAATCGTAGACCATCTGCCCATGATCCAAACGTTTGGCTTCAAGAATGAGCTCAATCTGATAACTGTGACCATGAATAGAGTGCTTGCAGCGCTCAGAGCTACAGTTACGCACAATATGAGCGTTTTCGAATTTGAATAGTTTACGTATACGCATAATAATTTTGACCAAAACAATAGGCACTGTTGTGCTAAATATTAACAATATAGAAGTTTGCCTGACTTAATCGTTGGCTTATTGCTTATTATAGCAAATCAATATGTATCCGTAAGTAAGCACTTATTAACGTCTTTACTCATAAAACCCCTCACCTACTGACGCGGGGCGAAAATAATAATCGCCATCCCTAGTAATGCAACCGCAGAGCCTATTATATCCCATGTAGTTGGACGAATACCGTTGACAGTCCACAACCATAAAATTGCCACTGAAACATACACCCCACCGTAAGCGGCATAAACACGGCCTACCGCAGTTGGGTGCAACGTCAGCAACCACACAAAGGCTGCCAAACTAAGTATCCCAGGGACAAGAAGCCAAACCGATCTACCTTCTCGTAACCACAAATAAGGCAGATAACAGCCGACAATCTCTGCAAGTGCGGTTAAAAAGAAAAGACCAACAGTCTTTAATTCAGACAAAACTATTACTCCTCGACTGTGATAAATCCCATTAAACAATGCACAGTAGGTTTAATCGACGATGAATAGCTTAGCGCCTGTCTGCGTTGACGAGCGGTGGGCAATCGTATCATCCGCCACTTGATAAGTCATTCCTGATGTTAAGGTAAAAGTACGACCATCCTTTAGTTCGGTATTTAGCTCTCCTTCAATACAGAATAAAATATGCCCTTTATAGCACCAATGATCAGCAAGATAGCCTGCAGAATACTCAACCATATGTACATTGATATTGTTAAATTCACATGTTTTCCAGTATCCTGTACCAGTCTCGCCTTTAACTTCTACTGCTTCTATTTCTGTCCAGTCAGTAACCCCAAACGGTATGCTCTTCATTTCCATGACATCGTCTCCCTGATTTGTTTGTCCATTCGTTAATAATGAAACATTCTACTTACCATATCTCATATCCAACGCCGTACCTTCTTTAGATACGCTTGATATGCTTTGCCAAATTTTTGCTGCATCACGCGCTCTTCTGGAATAATCTGAAAGCGCGTCATATACAGCAAAAAAATAAGAATGACAAAAAAAGCCAAAAGATGTGCCAAATACAGCGCCCAAGCTAATAGCACCAGCGTCAACCCTAAGTACATCGGATTGCGTGTATACTGATAAATGCTACCGGCAACAAGGTTTGTGGCATTATTTGGTTTATGCGGATTGACCGTGGTTTGTGCCTTTTTAAACTCGTTCACACCCACAATGCCAATGCCGATACCAGTGAGCGTCAACCCGCCTGCCAACCACTTTGCGCCTGGTATAACGGTTTGTAGCATTGGCAGCGTTTTCGACACGCCGTACATTGCCGCCCCTGTTGCAAGCACTTGTGCGACTGGAGGTATTTTTAGCTCTAAAAATTTCATTATCACCCCTCAATAAACCGCTTGGACACCAGCACATCAAGCATCAATTAGCCAACCCTTTTGTACTGCTAGACTTAATTCCTGCGTCATCCATGCATGAATTTTAGGAAAATCAGTGGCAATAAAAGCATGTGCACCAGCCACTTGTGAGCGCTTGACATCAGACTCGCGCCACGTTTTGCCCTCGCTATTGATGTTGTGTAAAAACGGCAGCAGTCTATCGACCACTTTTAATAGCTTGGTCTCAGGGCTTGTGCCTGTTTCTTGCTCCTCCCAAAGCGTGGACAATTCAGTCACCGCATTGCCATTATGCGCCTCCAACCGCTTGACCCCCTCGCGCTCAGCGTTGTGCGCGTCCCCTCTTTTGGTGTCATATAAAAAGGTGTCGCCGGCGTCAATTTCGCCCAAATCATGGATTAAAGCCAGCTTTAGCAGTTTTTCTTCTGATACATCAAGCTTAAAGCTTCTAGCAATCGTCCAGCATGCCATTGCCAAATGCCATGAGTGCTCAGCGGAGTTTTCAACGCGCAAGCCGCCATCAAGATAGGTGCGCCGATTGATAAGCTTTAGCGCGTCAAGCTCTAATAGATAGTTGGTAATGTCGGTTAGGTTACTTGACAACAGTGTCTCCTTAAAACATAACTTTTTAGACAGTAAACAAGCATTAGAGATTAAATAATACCCATCAAAATGTACTTGGTTGTGATTACAATTATTTGTTCATACAATAGGCGCTTTTGTGTCGTTAAACAATAGCTAATAAAGCTAAATAAGACCAAGTAGATAAACTATGAGACAAATGTTGATGTTGTTATTCGTCGCATTAGGCGGAATGTCGCTTGCGATTGAAGCGGCGATATTAGGACCATTAGGTAAGCAGATTGGGCGATTATCCGCATCGCTATCGATATTTATCATCGGCGTCATCGTGTTTAGTCTTGTCATGCTTATTCGCAAGCGTAGTCGTATTATGGCACTAACGCGTCAGCCATTATGGTTACTCACAGGCGGCGTTATCGGTTTTATTTATACTATTGTATTGACCATCACCACGCCATTGGTGGGCGTCGGTACAACGATGGTAGGTATCTTATGCGGGCAGATTACCGCAAGTCTTGCTATTGATCATTTTGGCATATTGGGTAGCGTGCGCCGTCAAATTGATGGCTATCGTATCGGTGCGCTGGTATTGATACTTATAGCACTGGTGCTAATCTATTAAGGGGCGATGATGTTACTCACCTTTGCTTTTCCATTGTTGCTCTTAGGCGGTATGGCGATCGCTGTGCAGTCAACTATCAATGGGTCACTAAGCCTACATACCGATGTGGTTACGACAGCGTGGCTGACTAATGTGGTAGCCTCTGTTATCTTACTAATGCTTATACTGCTATTTGAGCCACTAGATATACAGAAAATACTTAGCGTGCCTATCTGGCAATATACCGGCGCGCTGTTTGGTAATTTTTGTATGGTGGCGATCGTGATTGGCGTGCCGCGCATCGGTACGGCAGCGACGATTGTGGGCATCATCGCAGGACAAGTCATGATGGGGCTAATCATTGATCACTTTGGCTGGTTTGGCAATGGTCAGTTGCCACTTGATATCAAACGCACAGCGGCGTTAGGATTGCTGGCAGGGGCGCTGTACTTGATTTATTTGAGTGATAAAAGGCGGGTTACAGTTTAGGTGATTAGAGTGCTTATCGAATGTTGATGGTGCCTTTTTGCTCATAGAGGTCTGTACAGAAGAAGAATAAAATACTGGCGCAAATGCAGAAGGCGTGTTTAAAAGCGTACGTTGGAATTTTTAGTCTTTATATTAGGTGGCTTACGACATTAAACCGTTAATTAAAATCAACAAAATGTTAGGTCTTGTGCCTCGGCTCCAACCTACCCATGTAAAACAATAAGGTTATAAAGCACATTTGGTGCACCAATATCTCGTAGGTTGGGTGGCGCTTGCAACACCCAACCTACAAAATAAGCGTTTAACCTCGGCTTTTATTTTGAGACAGGCATGCTCAAAAATGTCAGATATGCTTGATACTGCTCGAGTACATCATCGATGACTTGCTGGCGAGTGAGCCCCATAAGGTCATAACCGCCGGAGCCGGTTTGGGTGCTCACCTCAAGCCGATAATAGATGTCGCTGTCAGAGGCCAGCTTACCGCTAAAGGTGGGCGCTGGGGTCTCAACCATAAACACTTGATAATAAAAATCGTCGGTGGCAGCGGTCGATAAGCGCAGCAAGGGTCCGCTCATCGCGTCAAGAGGTGCGGTTAGGCTGTGGTCGGCGTTGATGCGCTCAGCGACATAGCCTTGGCGACGAAACTCATCAGCGACGTCATCTAGTGCCGGGCGGACGGTACGCTCAAGGAACCTGATAGCTTCACGCCTAGAAGGATAAGTAAGCATCTGCCCTAAACGCTGCGTCCATGAGCGCTCCGGAACGTGACCGCCACTAGGCGCGATAGAGGGGCGACGCAGTACGGTGCCTTCGCGCTCAGCCTGCTCTATCTTAAGCGCTTTAAAAAACGAAAACATCACCAAATAGACGATAACGGTCACAGGTAGCGCAAATATGAGCGTTGCGTATTCCATGGTGATCACGCCGCCTGCGATCAGCATAGAGATGGTCAAAATAGCCGTCAGTACTGCCCAAAAGATACGCAGCCACTTAGGGCCATCCTCGCTAGGATCAGGGATGGAGGCGGAGAAGTTGGACATCACCATCGCCCCTGAGTTGGCACTGGTGATATAAAACAGCAAGCCTGAGAGCGTCGCTAGTATCACTAAAAAGGTCGCCCCAGGGAACATATCAAGCAAGGCATACCAGCCGCGCTCGGGACTCTCAATCGCCAGCTGGGCGAAGGCTGTATTGCCTTGTAATACCTCATAAAGTGCTGAATTACCAAAGAATGAGACGATGATAAAGTCACACAGCACAGGTACGGTGATGGCAGCAATCACAAACTCTCGTAGCGTGCGGCCGCGTGATATTCGTGCCAAAAACACCCCAACAAAGGGCCCCCACGCCAGCCAAAACGCCCAAAAAAACAGCGTCCAGCTGCCCATCCACTCGCTACTGCCCGGCACGTAAGCTAGGGTTTTGAACATGCGCGCAGGCAAAGTGACAAAGAACTGTCCTAAGTTTTCGACCAGTGCATTTAACAAAAACGCCGTCTGACCTGCGATTAAGATAAACGCCATCATCGCCACCGCGCTCCACAGGTTTAATTCTGATATCCAGCGGATACCGCGATCAACCCCTGAGGTGGTCGCCAAAATGGTTAAGACAACCGCGCCGATCACCAGCGCAATCTGCAAGCTCAAGCCTTCATTTAAGCCAAAAATCTTCGAGAATCCGACGTTTAATAGCACCACCCCGATGCCCATCGTGGTTGCCACGCCAAACACAGTACCTACCAGTGCCAAAATACTGATACCATGACCGATAGGGCCGTTGACACGCTTGCCGAATAAGGGGTATAGCGCCGCCCTAATCGATAGTGGCATGCCCCAGCGATAGGCAAAGTAGCCCATCGCCATACCAAGCAGCGCATAAACGGACCAGCCAGCAATACCATAATGAAACATCGTCCAGACGACCGCGTTTTGCATCGAATCGGCAGTCGCGCCGCTACCGGATGGCGGGGTTAGGTACTGCACCACAGGCCCAGTCACTGAGAAGAACAAGAGGTCAATACCGACACCTGCGGCAAACAGCATCGCCGCCCACGTACCCAGCTTATACTGCGGCCGTGAGTCATCCGGCCCAAGCCGCACACTGCCCGCCTTGGACAACGCCACCCACAAAACAAAACCGATCACTATCACCATCGTAATCACGTAATACCACCCAAGATTGGTGGCGATCCAATCGACGACGGTCTTCATCGTGGTACTGGCAGCCATCGGCATGATAATGGCCCAAATGGAGAAAGCTGCAATCACAACTGATGAGATGATGAGCACGCTCCAATTCACATGCGCTTCGGTGTCTTGTGACAACGCTTGGGCGCCCTTTTTTAGATCGCTACGCGATATGGGCATATCCTCATCCAAATGAGGCTTAGATCGACGCTCTGAGCCGCCAAATTGCTTGCGCTCAAAGGGGGTTTGCGCTGTTTTGTCACCTGTATCGGATGGGGCGGGCGTCGACGAATCCTGGGTAGGCTTGTCGTCTGTAGGATGCGAACTCATAATAACGGTCTCATTAGGATGGTTTATATTAATGTGCCAAAGGCGAAAATTTTAGCACAGCCTCACGGTTTCACTATGGGTTGGCTGGTGGGCGATTTGTTAGCGTAGCGGGTTTTGGAGCGTCTGACAGCGGACGTGTTGGTATTGCCATTGCATGGGCCCCGCCTTTTTGGCCACTAAAATATCACGCGCTGATAAAAACAAAATCCCATCACTGTCCTTCATGCTCTTATCATCATTGATACAAGCATGATGGGTATAAAAATCAATATGGATCGCAAACGCTTGAATCATCTGATCGCTGTATTTTGAGATATTGCCAGCAGCGATGACACTCAAGCCGACGATGACCACAAAAGCGGCGCCCGCGTATAGTTTTTTGGCCAGTTTTTGCCGGTCGTTGTTTTGAACCCCATCCTTTTGCCTCACATAAAAATACAGGCTGAGGGCCAACAGATAAGTTGCAAGCAAAATCATAATGGCGTATCTAAAAAAGACAATGGCGGTCAATACCGTCGTGGTCAGCGCAAGGTTGCTCGGATCGACCAAAAATATACGATTGATGGCCCCAATCGCCCACAAATACGAGCGCGCGCTGATGAGCGCGACGAGCAAATACAAAACGATTTGCCCCCAAACGCTGGACTTTAGATACAGATAAACGATGTTTTTAATGGACATCATAATCAGCATGATAAAGAGGACAGCTGATATGCTAAGAATTAGCCCATAAGACATGATGAGCGGCAAGTGCAGCAAAAAGCTGGCAATCAAAGCGCCAGCCAGCACGATCAATATGACCGAAAACCTAGCAAACAGGCGCGTGGTGGCAATCAGCCAGGTGCGGATTGAGTCTAAGCATATGGGTGTGACAGGCGGCGCGTTATCGCTCATGGCTATCGTCCTTGACTGCTATGTTTGGTTGTCAAAGCAATCATAGTGTATTTTGACAAGCTTAGGGCAACATCGCAGGGCCAATAATGGCATGCAAATCTGTGTTGGCTACATTTTGCCACGCGTCTTCTGTGGGATGCGGCAGGCGTGCGATGATGTTTGGTGACTGATCCGTGGTAGCGACAAAGCTATCGATAAAGCCTGATGCCGTCTGACCGCAAGGAACAATGGCCACGTTAGGGTTTTGCCTCAGTACCGACGTGAGACGCCGCGAAAAGTCTGTAAAAACGGCGGTATTTGCCAATATTATTGAGACGTCTGGTTGATGATGCGGTGCCAAACGCTGCTTGAGAGTGGCAAGATTATCGACTTGTGATTGCGCGTTATTGGGCAGACCACATGGATAAGCATCAGCGTTCATGGGCAGGTGTGAGCAGTTTAAAATACCCAGCGGCGCGTAGTTTAAGGCTTGGATATTGCAGCCTACAGGCACATCTGGGTTAAAGGATGGTACGTAGCCTTGGCGGGTTAACAAGCGCGTCAGATCAAGCGCCGACTCGCCTGCCGCTGGATGATTATGGATAATTTCATTGACATATGGCGACTCTAAAACCATCAAGACCTTTAATTTTTCAGCATTGATAATTAAATCACCAACTTCGTATTGAGTAAGGGACATTACCAATCCTCTTTATTATATTGGCAGAGCTATTAAAGTTATTAAAACTAAAAAACACCATATCAAACGCTAACTTGATATGGTGTCAGTGCTCATAAATAATTCAATTTTAAATATCGAACTCTAGCGCCCTATCACCTTTGCTATCTTTGATACGCGTTGGCAAACCAATCTTATTCAATAGATTAATAAATGGCTTGGCATCCAATTCTTCGACGTTGACCATCTTGCCTGCATCCCACTCGCCAGTCGCAACCAGCATCGCAGCAGCGACGGGTGGCACGCCTGCAGTATACGAGATACCTTGGCTACCGACCTCGTTGTAAGCATCTTTATGATCTGAGACGTTGTAGATAAACACTTCAGTCTCAACGCCGTTTATTTGTCCTTTAACCTTGTCACCGATACAGGTCTTGCCTGTATAATTTGGTGCAAGCGAGCTTGGATCTGGCAGTACCGCTTTGACCACTTTTAATGGTATTACTTCTTGCCCTTCCGCAGTCATCACCGGCTGCTCGGAGAGTAAACCTAAACTTTGTAGCACGGTGAAGACATTGATATAGTGCTCACCAAAGCCCATCCAAAAGCGAATGTTTGGCACGTCCAAATTGGCCGATAGTGAATGAATCTCGTCATGACCACTTAAGTAGCTGTTTTGCACGCCGACCACAGGCAGATCGTCGGTACGCTTGACTTCAAACATCTTGTTTGACTGCCAGCGGCTGTCCTGCCAAGAATAAACCGTACCAGTGAATTCACGGAAATTAATCTCAGGATCGAAATTAGTGGCAAAATATTTGCCGTGGCTACCCGCATTGATATCGATAATATCAATATCAGTCACTGAACCGGCATCCATCATGTCATAGCCCAGACGCGCATAAGCGTTGACCATACCGGGATCAAAGCCTGCACCCAAGATTGCCGTGACATTATTGTCCGCACAGCGCTGCTTACGTTTCCATTCGTAGTTTTCATACCATGGCGGCGTCTCACAAATCTTGCGCGGATCTTCATGAATGGCGGTATCGATATAAGCCACACCTGTCTCAATGCAAGCTTCCAATACCGTCATATTGATAAATGCCGAGCCGACGTTGATTAGGATTTGAATACCGGTATCATTGATAAGATCAACGACAGCTTGGCTGTCCATAGCATCGACTTGGTGCGTATGCAAGACGGCAGCTTGCTTAAAGCTACCTTTATCCTTTACGCTTTGAACGATGGCATCACATTTGTCTTTAGTACGTGAAGCGATATGAATCTCGCCGAGCACATCATTATGCATCGCACACTTATGCGCGACCACTTGAGCGACACCGCCTGCACCGATGATGAGTACGTCTTTTTTGCTGGGCTTAACTTGTTGGTTTGTGTTCAATGAACAATCCTCCTTTGTATCCCTGTCGATACCATTGATATTGGCTATGCAAAACAGAAACGAGTGAATGATATGCGTGAATTAAAAAGGAAGACCGAGGAAAACCCACGCACCCGTCGAGCAAGCACCATTTTGCTAATGGTGATTTGCCCGAGGCGATTATAACAATTTTTATTCAGTTAACGGTAAAAATAATGTTTAAAAAATAGACTGCTTAAAAATCTCAACAACTTGACCTAAACCTTTGTTTCTAAAAGTTTAAATAAGTTAAGAGAATGGTTAATTTAAGACAAGCTGGCTTTGTAATCTTGATAATCAAATTCGCGCTGCACATCGATACTGCCATCTAGACGACGAATGATAATCGCTGGCATGTTGACCCCATTGAACCAGTTTTTCTTCACCATGGTATAGCCTGCCGCATTACCAAAGCTTATGGTATCGCCAATTTTTAACGGTTTTGCCAATTGATATTCACCAAAAATATCTCCTGCCAAGCAAGAGCGTCCATAGATAATAGTATTGTCCGCAGCGTCTTGTTGTTCTTGTCTGATAGGCATCACCTCTACTGACTCTGCATTGAGCGCTGTAATAGGCGCAGACTCACGATAAATCAGCAAATCTAGCATGTGCGCTTCAATAGAGGCATCGACGACAGCGAGGTTTTTTTCATTGTGCATGGTATCCAAGACAGTTGTGACAAGCGTACCTGCGCCATGAATACTGGCCTCACCTGGCTCAAGATAAATCTGTACGCCATATTTTTCACTAAAGCCTTTTAGACGCGCCGCCAGTTTTTCTAGTGGATAGTCGGGGGCGATAAAATGAATACCGCCGCCGAGGCTTACCCACTCAAGCTGCGCTAAAATATCACCAAACCTGGCTTCAATATCAGCCAAACTCTCACTAAAAGCGTCAAAGCTGTCGTTTTCGCAGTTGTTATGAATCATGACGCCTGTAATATCAGCGAGCACAGCTTTGATTTTATCCTTATCATGCTCGCCTAAACGGCTAAAAGGGCGTGCCGGATCTGCAATAATAAACGACGAATTGCTGGTCTTGGGGTTTAATCGTAGCCCAACTGGGACATTTTTTGCCACTGCTTGACCCTTAAAAGCGTTTAGCTGGGAGATGGAATTAAAAATAATCTTATCGGCGTAGTTTAATACCTCATCGATTTCATCCGCACTATAGGCAACGCTATAGGCATGGGTTTCTTTTTTATTCTCACTATCAGGCGCGTTATCACCAAAAGTCTCATAGCCTAACCGTACTTCATTGAGCGAAGACGAGGTTGTGCCATGCAAAAAGGGAGTCATCACATCGAACACGCCCCACGTGGCAAAACACTTTAGCGCAAGCAATGCCTTTGCCCCTGATAACTCACATAGCCGTGCAATAATCTGCATATTGGTAACGATTGCCGCTTCATCGAGCAAATAATAAGGCGTTGACGGTGTTAACGAATGGCTGGTTTTTATGGGATTGTTAGAATGCATAAGAGGTTACCTAATAGCGGCTGTCGGCATCATGACAGATATAAAGATTTGCGTTATAGTAGACTAAATCCATCACAATTAGAATATCTTATGTCACTATCAACTGATTATTCCACCTCTACCAGCTCAGCTAATTTATCGCAACTTGATCTAGAACATATTAATTTAGAATATCTTGACGCTGATGCACGTGCGGTCTTAAATTTTTGGTTCGATAAAGATAACGAGCAGTATTGGTTCGAACAAAACAATAACTTTGATAATCAAATAAAAGAGAAGTTTGGTGATATTTGGCAAGCAGCCCAGCAAGGCGAATGCGTAACATGGCGTATTGCAGACGCGCCAGCAGACAGTAATAGCTCAATCACTGCTTTGGCAGGACGATTGGCAGAGATTATCGTGTTAGATCAGTTTTCGCGCAATCTGTGTCGCAAGCAAGCAGACGCTTTTGCACAAGATGGAATGGCGCTGGTGTTGGCTCAAGAAGCTATTAAACAACCACATTTTGACACACTACCAACGTCATGGCGCAAATTTATCATCATGCCGTTTATGCATTCTGAATCGGCAATGATTCATGAACGCTATCTGCCACTGTTTGAGCAATTAGACGACTCTGAAACATTGGATTTTGAGCATCGTCATAAAGACATTATCGACCAGTTTGGTCGTTTTCCCCATCGTAACGGGGTATTAGATCGAGAGTCCACTGATGCTGAAGAAGAGTTTTTAAAACAGCCGAACTCGTCGTTTTAAAGCTTTTCGCCTTATAAAAGAAGGGCTGAATCAGTAATGCGATTCAGCCCTTCTTTTGTGAGGTATATATAATACTTATATGAACTATTTAGCTAGTAGTTAACCTCACCTGTAGTAAAGGTGATTTTCTTAGTCTCTTGGGTCTTGTTGTCCACTAAGACATCAAAACTAACTTGATATTCACTATCACCATAAAGCCCGCAGTTCTTACCTTTCCTCCGCCCTTTTTCACAACTTTGTAAACTATCGGTAAGGGGTAAAATAAAGGCTTCATTTTTCGGTAACTCATAAGCGGTTCTCTTATGAGGGTCGTTACTATAGTCCAATAAATCAACTGGCACATCTATATTACGTTTGACGTCGCGAAACTTAATGTTGCTCACTTTAATGCTCTTTGCTGATGGCATATTGATATAGATAGGCTGGCCAATAGGGTCAGTACCTAGGTTACGGCCTGTCCCTGCGACTGGGCTTGGAAATTCATTGTAAAGCGCTGTATTAGTATCTACTACGTCAGTACAAGGATAAGTAAACAGTCCACTAACCGTACGATTTTCTGTTTTTTTATCGGCTGATGATGCGTTGACAAGGACATAACCTTGGCTTTTGTCAGCAGCTTTGCCATAAGGTTTGTAAGCTATCATACCTGAGCCTGTTTGGCTAAGGTTAGGCGTTACCAGTAGACGCATATGATAAGGGGCCGCCAATAAAGATTTTGTCATTGAGTGTGCTGCATAATCTGGTGAGGCAACTTTACCAGCTGAGCTGTAGTAGGTAACTCTCGAGATATTTTCCACGACGCCATAAGCCAAATTTGAATACCTCGCTTTAAGCAGACGATCTTTAAAGCTAGTACCTGTAAAGAACGGATTATTTTTTCCTGACCAATTCCTTATGTCTGAAATCTCTTCTTCGCCATGAGCATTAAAAATCGTCGGACTGCTATTTGAAAACACATGCTGGATATACTGTGCATGCTGCGTGGCTATTTTGGTTAGCTCATCGTTATCTGCCATTCCGCCAAGCGCACACGCCTGTCTTTGTGAGCTTAGTAGATTTGATCCTACTTGCGCAGCCCCTTTATGGCTCTTGCTTTCAACGCCTCTCATATCAACTTCAGTCTTCAATACAGGCTTTGTATTTGTCGTATTAGTATCTGATGGCGTTGGAGTAGTAGGTTCTGATGTTTCAGGAGAGATGGTAGGCTTTGAGGGTGTATAAGTGTCGTTAGGTACTGTTGGGCTTACAGTTTCAGACGAGTTAGAAGTGTCTGGACTACTACTCGAACCTGTATCAGCGCTCTTGTCACTGCCACCGTCACTACCGCCACCACCGCCACAAGCCGTTAAAAGAAGCGCTGAGGAGAGAGCCATGACAAGGCTTTTCTTTGAGGTAATAAAATTCATCGTTTATCCTATATCGTAAAATGAGCATATTGGGTGACCATAATCAGAATGAGCAATAAGTATGCCAATTGAAGATAAATAGAACCGTTTATGACCATAAAAAAACCGTCTGTAGTAGACGGTTTGATAAAACGTGAATTTTGTAAGTGCTTAAAGACACAACTTGAAGGATGGTTTTAAGGGACATTTTAGGAATAGTATAATTCTTTGCTTAGGCTATTTTCTTCTGCCTAGCTTAATTAAGACTCACAGGAATCAATGAAGTAAATAGCCCTTTTATGGTTACTCTATCTTTCGTTATTTAATGCTTTTCTTATCGGCGCAAAGCTACGACGATGCTCTGGCAATGGGCCATAAAGGTCCACAGCTTCCATATGAGCGCGAGTAGGATAACCTTTATGTTTGGCAATACCGTATTGTGGATACAATGAATCTAGCTGATACATAGCTTGATCGCGGCTCACCTTTGCTAAGATACTGGCAGCTGCAATACTAGTGTGCCGTGCATCTCCCTTTACCCAAGCTTGGCAATCAATACTGGACTCAGATATACCAAGCGTTGCAAGTGTCAGATAATCCAGATCTGGACAGCGGTTTCCATCGAATAATACTCGGGCTTGCAGCTTACAAGATGTGCTATCGACAGTATCTGCATGATGCGCTGCCACTGCCATCAGTAAGGCTTCTGTACACAAACGCATACCAAGCATAGTCGCTCGCAGTATATTGAGCTGATCAATGACCGCAGCTGGGATCTCAGCGATAACATAACCCAAAGCATGTTGCTGCACCAAAGGATAGAGCTTATCGCGCTTTTTTTCGCTTAACTTTTTGGAGTCCGTCAATATCGATAGAGGGGTATTTAGCAATGGCTGATTTTCTATCAGATCTGACCATATGCGCGGCAAAATTGCGCCAGCAACATTCACACTACCAAGCAAAGGCCCCCGCCCTGCTTCATCAACACCAATCTGTAGCGGCATTATTTCTGTTTCATGACCTGTAGTTGCAAACATCTGACATAAATCGTCAGTAAGCTTTACGTGACCATGCAAACGAACTGGAGCGACTAAGTCTATAAATTGTCCTTTGATATCTATAAGCACAATATCGCTTTTGATATGGATAATATGATTATCTAAACTGGTTTTGTGACTCATAAACAGCCTACTTCTTGTATATATTTTTATTGATTGCTATTAATAGCTATCTCTTTGCTGCTTTTGACTATCTTGAGCAAACCATTGCATAATGACACTATTGGCCGGTTCATGGTTGCTTTGCTGCTGTAATGTTCGCTTGGTATCGACCAAAGCCTGTAGCTGCTCGGCATAGGCGCGAGGCTGCAATAGTTTTGTGACTGTTCGGCAAATGTTTTCTCCGTTTGCTTGCTCTTGTATCAGCTCAGGCACGATGGCTTTTGCTGCCAATATATTGGGCAATGCGACATAAGGCACTTTTACCAAACGTTTGGCAATTTGATAAGTCAGCTGGTTTAATTGGTAGATAACGACCATAGGACGCTCAAGGAGCATGGCTTCAAGTGTCGCTGTACCTGACGCTAGCATAATAATATCAGAGGCCGCCATGGCTTGTTGACTAAAGGTTGGCTGACTTTGGTCATAGACTACGACGATGGCTGCACGCAACTGCTCTGAGCGTTGATCAATCACATCTTGCACGATATATTGATGGTTTTGATCAACAGTCGGTATGATAAAACACAACTTAGGATCGACCAATAATAACTTTTGAATACCCTCTAACATCAGTGGCAAAATCGCTGTTATCTCGCCGCGTCTCGACCCTGGCATCACACAAATCAGCTGACTTACCTCATCAAAACGTTCAACGAAGAACTGCTGTAAACCATCATTTTGCCAAACCAGCTCACTACGCAGCTGATTGGTTGGAGTATTTACCAAGTCTTGGTTTAAGGTTCGTAGTAGCGGATGACCGACGCATACGGCAGGATGATTGTGGCGCTCATACACTGTCAGCTCAAATGGAAACAAGCACAGTACCAAGTCGGTCGCCGCCTTGATGCCATGTATACGCGACTCACGCCATGCCCAAATTGATGGGCTGACATACTGCACGCAGAACACCCCTTTTGGTTTGAGCTTCTTTGCAACCCTTAGATTAAAATCAGGCGCATCAATACCGACAAACCAGTCTATATGCGCAGTTTGAAAGGCAGATAGCAACTCACGGCGGGCTTTAAGCAAGTCAGATAATTGCGACAAAACCTCTACCAATCCCATCACTGCTAGACGCGCTAATGGAAAAATACTATGTAGCCCTTGCGCTTGCATTTTTGCACCGCCAACCCCGACCCATACGATATCATCACGCAGATTATTCATTTGCTGCATAAAGTCTGCGCCCAAACTATCGCCAGATACTTCACCTGCTACAATACCAATCACCAACGGTTTATGGGGTAAATGTTGTTCATCCTTTACCATACCAAACGGGTCGGCAGACGCTTGGGTACCTTGAAAAGGTGAGGCAGAATCAATCATGACAAACTCTCAATATTAACAACGCAAAGACAAATGACGAACCATTTAAAATATATCGACGCTTAGGCTAAACATATAATAATCATACGCTTAAAATCCGACAGACATGATGTATGTTAATCGACCTACTAAGCACGTTTATATATAGAGTGCATAAAAACATAGCCTATAACTGCGCTATACAGATCAAAAATATGCCCTACATCCTATAATAATAGGCAAGTATAACAAAATTTTGGTTTTAACATTCCAGTTATCAGTCAATTAACTCGCCGACTGCCCTTGCCAACCCGCTATTTTGACCGCATAATGAATATCCCTATATATTAGCTATATGAAGTAGAATTATGACAACAACAGCTACCCACAACGCAGATATTGATGACGTGAATATTGAACAACTCATCCCCTTGATTACTCCCGCTGAGTTAAAAGCTGAGCTACCTCTTTCAAACGAAGCTTATGAAACTGTTTCAAAGGGTCGTCATACTATTCAAGACATCTTAGATGGCAAAGATAAGCGCTTATTTGTGGTTATCGGACCTTGCTCTATTCACGATATTAAAGCGGCACACGAATACGCTGATCGTCTAGCCGTATTAGCAAAAGAAGTCGAAGATACTATCTTTGTCGTGATGCGTGTCTATTTTGAAAAGCCGCGTACCACTGTCGGCTGGAAAGGCATGATTAATGATCCTGATATGAACGACAGTTTCGATATCGAAAAAGGCCTGCGTACTGCTCGTAAACTCTTGCTTGATTTAAATGAGAAGGGCTTACCTTGTGCCACTGAAGCTTTGGATCCAAATACGCCGCAGTACATGCAAGATTTGATCAGCTGGTCAGCGATTGGCGCACGTACGACAGAGAGTCAAACACATCGCGAGATGAGCTCAGGCTTATCATGCCCAGTAGGCTTCAAAAACGGTACTGATGGCGGCATGACAGTCGCTGTGAATGCTATGCAAGCAGTAAAAGAAGGTCATAGCTTCCTAGGCTTATCATCAGATGGACAGGTCTCTATCATTAAGTCTAAAGGCAACTCTTATGCACACGTCGTACTGCGTGGCGGTAATGGCAAGCCCAACTACGATGAGACGGCAGTTGCTCAAGCTGAAAACGAGCTAGCAAAAGGTAAAACCAACAGCAAAATTATGATTGACTCAAGTCATGCAAATTCAGGCAAAGACCCATATTTACAGCCTATGGTCATTCAAAATGTCGCAGAGCAAATTCAAAAAGGCAACAAGTCTATCATTGGCATGATGATTGAAAGCCATCTCAAAGGCGGCAACCAAAAACTGACAGCGGACTTAAGTCAGCTTGAGTATGGTAAATCTATCACCGATGGTTGTCTCGATTGGGATAGTACCGTCACTGCTATACATAATCTACGCGATATGGTTAAAGACATTTTGCCCAATCGCTAATTAATAACCGTTTATAAAAAACATCAGGCCCATCTTGTGCTATCAATAAAGTGCTAGATGGGCTTTTTGGTTGTCATATTTCATATTGGTTTGTATTAGTTCGTGGTTATGTTTCTTTATCCTTTTGGTTTCGCTTGTTTTTTGGCTTCTTTCGCCTTTTTTGCTTCTCTACGCTCCTCTTCAAGTTGTTTTAATAGGCGTAGTCCTTTTTTCTATGGGCATGAATCAAGGCAAGCTCATTAGATATTTTCTCTTTACTGCCATCTTCTTCTACAAATTTTAGTTCCAGCTTTTTTTCAGGCTTGCTCAGCTTTTTGAGGGCTTGCTTTAAGTATTTTATCTTCTCTTTACGTTTTCAACCTCCATATATTCGTCTACCATTTTTATTATTTTTTTAGCTTTCATGATTTATAACCCCTTGTTCTTTGGTTTGGCGAACAGCAATAGCATCAGCGTTTTTTTGCTTATCAAGCATTAAGCTTTGGATGTAGTATGAGCCAAACTTGGCTTGCCAATAAAGCTTATGATGCTGATGCCTCTGTCATTGCGGTTATTAAAACGGTGCAAGGTACTGCTATTATACTCTCTAAGTATCATCGATTGCAGCCTAGGTTTTTTGACAATTATAATAGTTACAGCTCATTTAATGACAGTATAATATTGATTTGACTTTGACTGTATATATGTCTTTTTCTAAATTCAATGAAGCATGCCACTGCCAGACTGTCAGTTTATTATGAGCCATTTGTCGATATGCTTTGCTTTGGATCATAGGGTCTTTTATGTCCGAAGCTTGTATTACTATTTGGAGCAGTCAGCAAATAGCCACACCGTTACGAAGCAGTCTTATTGTCATAGCTTAGTGTTAAAATACTCACGATCAGCAATAAGCTGTGCCCAAGCGATTGGTCCAATATCATACATTGCCAATATGCTAGCGGCAATCACTGTCGCGGCGGTTATCGCTGGTGGTAGCAGCAGTAGCCAAGAAGTGGTTGGCCAAGGCTGCGCGGCCAAGGATTTATTCGGCCATGCAGAAGGTGCTGGGCGAAACCATGCGCGCCATAAGATAGGGAGAAAATATGTCGCGTTCAGCAAGCTTGATGTCCATAATAGCCAGACCACCCAATGCATTTGTGCGGCTGCAGCACCTTCCATGAGCCAAGCTTTGCTAACAGCCCCTGCCGTTAAGGGCGCGCCCATCATGCCTAGAGCGGCAATGCTAAATGACACTGTGGTGAGCGGCATACGTCGTCCAATTCCATTCATCTCGCTAATCTTGTGAACACCTAGAGTCTCAGCGTAGTTGCCTGCACAAAAAAACAGGGTAACCTTCATAATGCCCTGATGCACTAAATGTACAAGCCCCCCAATAGTGCCCATAGGGCCAAATAAGGCAACGCCTAGAACAATATAGGAGACTTGACTGACGGTAGAATAGGCCAGCCGTTTTTTTAGATCGTTTTGAAACAGTGCACGCAGGCTGCCCCATATAATGGTCACAGCCGCTGCAATAGCCAGTGGCCTCAAAAGATTAAGCTGCTGCGCAAACTCTATACCAAACACTTCATAGACCACACGCACGATACCGAAAGCGCCGGCTTTCACCACTGCAACAGCATGTAACAAAGCACTGACGGGCGCAGGCGCTATCATAGCTTTTGGCAGCCAACCATGTAACGGTACTAACGCGGCTTTTACACCCAGTCCAATCATCAACAAAATAAAAACAACCACCAACGAAGTATGATGCTGCGCGCTCAAACTACTAAGAAAACCACCCTCGATAAATTCCAGATTGCCAGTCAGAGTATAAAGCCACACCGTCCCCAGCAGCATCAGGCTGCCACCGCCAAGAGTATACAGCAGATAAGTTTGCCCAGCTTTACGCGCCGCTTCACTACCGCGATGCACTACCAGCGGATATGTTGTGAGCGTTAGTAGTTCATAAAAAATCAGGAAGGTTAGCAGATTACCAGCCAAAGCCACACCAGTGGTTGCGGTAACACATAGGCTGAAGAAACCAAAAAAGCGACTTCGGTGGGGCTCAGTTTCTAAATAACCCACTGCGTAGATTGTGGTGAGTAGCCACAAAAATGCCGATAAGCTCATAAAAAATAAGGCCAGTGGATCAGCTTTCAATTCCAGCTCAATACCTGGTAGCAAGACGAACTGCACCTCATAGCTATAACCCTGAGTAACGCCCCATAGCATCCATCCTACAAGCCCCAGCTTGAAGATAGCACCAGCCAAATTGAGCACAGTACGAACTGTCACACTTTTCTCAGATAGTTTGAATATGATAAGTGCTGGTAGTAGCGAGCCTAGCACAACCAAACAAGGCAATAGAGCACTGGAATTCATAATCCGCTCCCGCTAAAAGGTGTACCAATCTGCAATAAAGAGATGAAAGGTACTGCCGCAAAGCCCAGAATAATGGCGCCGCATGCCAATAAGAATGCTGCCCATTCCATACGTGCAGGAACTGCCCTGGGCTCGTGGGTGACCTTAGCTTGTGTAAAGCAGCGTCCTAGCACTTTAAAAACATAAAGTGCGGCAATCAGCCCGCCAAGCAGTATCACTAACGCCAAATCCCAACGTCCTTGTACCAATGCTACCTCTAACAATAACCACTTACTAATAAACCCACCACTTGGCGGCAAACCCATAATAGCAACTCCAGCTAAAGCAAAGGCAAAGACACTGATAGGCAAGCGCTGCACAACACGATCAAGATCTAAGATGCGATCGTGACCGCCAAAGCGGAACAGGTTACCCGCTGCCAAAAACATCGCCGACTTCGCCAACGCATGGGATAGTATTAGTATCGCCACCGCACTCCAAGCGCGTGGCGACGCTGCTAGTGGAAATACCAAAAACAGATAGCCGATCTGTGCCACTGTAGAATAAGCGACCAGCAGTTTTAAATGAGTTTGGCGCAAGGCCTGAACAGACCCCCATAGAATGGCTACTGCCCCCATCATGCCAAGAAGCTCTGCCACAACATCGCCGGACATAGGGTCAAAAATTGACACCCATAAACGCACTAAAATATAGAACGAAGCCTTTACCAGCAACGATGAGAGCACAGCACTGACCGGAGATGGAGCACTGGCGTGAGCAGGTGGCAACCAAAAATGCAGCGGAAACAGTGCGGTTTTAAGCACAAGCCCAACGATCATCAAAACCAATGCCGCCCAAGCTGCGGGCTCTGGGGTTATACGCTCTGCCAAGATGAAAATATCGACGCTGCCAAAGGTGTGATACAGTAGCACCACGCCCAGCAGATAAGTGATAGACCCTGCCATCGTCGCTAACAGATAACGCATAGCACCACTAAGAGCGTCACGACTGCCAGACAACGCTGTTAAGGCCACAGCGGCAAGTCCCATCAACTCTAGCGTAACGTACAGATTAAACAAATCGGCTGATAAAAATAACGCATTTAAAGCGGCTAGCAAAAGCAGCCATATAGGCCAAAACCGTTGCGCCTGTTCTGCACTGAAATACACCGAGGCATAAAAACTGCATCCAGCTCCTACTAGAGCCGTCGCAGCCAGTAGCACAAGACTAAAGCCATCGGCGTACCATTCGATGCCCAGCGGCGCTCCCCACCCCCCAATCGAGTGCTGAAACACGCCTTGATTCCAGACCTGCAAGGCCAAACCCGACACGGCCACCACCATCAAACAGCTACACAGCAGCACCAGTGATCGCGCAGCGCGGGGCCACATAAAAACTATCATCGCAGTCATAAACGGTAAAACAATCAGGGTAACCGCCCATGGAACATTCAACAAAACATCAACCATTAGGTGTTTGTTTCCTTGTGCTTGTCTGGTAGTACCGGCTGACCGGTCACTGCTGTCAACTTGAGCATGAGTACTAGTGCCAGCGCAGTAGCGGCCACTGCCACCACAATACCAGTGATGATCATGGCATGAGGCACTGGGTCTGGTATGGTTGTAATAGTGCGCGTCGCCAACGCTGCAAGCACCAGAAATACGCCACTACCCATTATGTTTAACGCCAAAATCTTGCGTAGTAGATGGCGATAGCTCAGCAAACCATGCAAGCCAATTGCAAAAAGCCCTATACCCGCTAGCCCATATATAAGCACTGTACTCATTACAGCTTCTCCTGTCGGCGTATGCCCAAAAATAGCGCAATAAGTGTAGTCCCGATTGAGATAGTAGCGGTGGTTTCAATAACCAGGATAAGTGCTCCAGCCCACTCCGGTGGAAACTGTAAAAGTTTGCCTTCTAAAAGTCCCATGATAATGCCAAGCAGCAAAAATATCGTCGGCCCGAGCACCAGCACAAAACGCAGAGGCCAACTGGCCAGCGCAGCCGGTAACTGCGCACCCGACAAGAGCATTAGTACTCCTGCAGCTGCCAGTACAGTGCCAGCTTGAAAAGCACCGCCAGGCGCATAAGCGCCCACCCATAGTAAATACGCCGCTACCAGAATCAGTAAGGGCGCAAGCAGCCCCGACAGAGTATCCAGAACCAATCCCGGCGCTGCCTCTCGTTGTGGTGTTGGCAAACCCAGCGAACATACGCTCAGTAGCGCGAGCAACAGTACAAATAACTCAAGCAAGGTGTCATAACCACGGAAATTCAGTAGTACCGCCGTCACTGGGTTACTGACACCGCTGTTATCAAGATCGGCGGCGACAATAGCGCTGAGTCCAGCAGCCTCTGGTGGTAACATCCATACAGCATATCCCAGTGCTGCCGCTACAAACAGCATAAGCACCAGACCCGTGACCACACGAATACCGCTAAAGCGGCTGGCAAGCTCTATATCGATAATCGATGTACTTCCTCGCAGCTTGGCGTAGGCTGCCAGGAATAACGCACCGGTCAAACCTGCTCCAATAGCGGCTTCTGCCAGTGCAACATCTGGTGCATTCAGGCGCACCCAAGCCAGCGCCATCACTAAGCCAAAGGCAATAAATCGCACAATAGCTCTAAACAGCTTAGCACTAGCAAGTGCACCCCAAGCCAACCCTAACGCCAGCAGTACAATGACTAAATCAATAACAGAACCAATCAGCGTCTCCATGGCCGAATCCCCCGTTGCAGTGCTCCGCGTGCGACCAGATAAGACACGTTCGCGCTAGCAAGCAACACCAGCAGCCATATAAATATTAATTTAACCACCACAGCCCAAGATTCCGCTTGTACCGCTAGGCCAACCACTATAAAACCCAGTCCCAAGTTATCGGCTTTGGTAAGCGCGTGTAGCCGAGTAAAAACATCTGGGAAGCGTAGCAAACCTAGCGTACCTGCCAGAAAGAACACGCTACCAGTGAACAACATTAAGGCAGAGAAATAATCACTTGCGGTCATCGTTATCCTCCACAAAGTCCCAAGCACGGCGTACAAAGGCTACTGCAGTCACCGCAGCCAACAACGCAAACACCAGCGCCACATCACGCAGGGCTGCACTACTTGATGCTTCGGCCAGCAGCAATAAAACAGCGACAGCGGTAGTACCAAATAGCTGCACCGCTAACATACGGTCAGCAGCCGTGGGTCCGCGCAGTACACGCCATATACCAGCACTCAGATTGAGCAGCAAGAACAACGCTAGTGCAAGGTATAGGCTTTGCATAATCATTCATCCTCCATCAAAGCAGGTTCAACAGAGTTTGGAAATATTTGCGCCAAACCCCGTTCTAAATCTTGTAGAGCGACTAGAAAATCCCCTTGGCTGTCCAGCACATGTATGGTTAATGTATCTCCGTTTATTTTGGTGCTTAAAGTACCAGGCAAGAGGCTTATTATATTAATCATAGCTACTCGTGCTAGGCCTGAGGACAGGTGCAGGTGGTATTCAACAAGCTTTGGAGATAAAGGCATACTCGGTTGAAATGCTAGCTGTGCCACCTTCACACCGCCCTTTAGTGACTGCCAAAAGAAAAAGGGTATAAAAGCTGCCAGCCGCCACCATACCAGCCTTACCGGAGGTAACAATGTAATGCTGACTACCAACGCGCAGAGCACCGCTGGCGCGCCAATTAACCATGAAGCAGCTGAACCATCGGAGAGAGCCCACCAGATTATTGAGAATAGTAGCAGCCGCGCTACGATCGCTGAGCTGTCAATTTGTTGTCCCTTTATTCTCATATGCCCTCTTCCTGATTTAGGATAACTGGCTCTAACGTATTTCCGCTACATTCATTGCGGTCTTACAGTGGAACTTATTATTCCGAGAATAACGTAAGATATCCAAATAATCTTATTAATACAGACCTGATTTTTTCTTATAAATCAACCCTTAACACGACTTAAACGCTTGTTTTTTAAATCCTTATTTATTAATTTAGCCTAACAAAGAATGCAAATACATTACAGACTAATTGATTACTATTTATGCAACCATCTCTCAAAGCTGTTAGCTTATGAGGGTTTATACCTAAAATATATATCGTAACGAAAAAAAACCCCATAAGTTGCATCCAACTAATGGGGTCTAGCTTAATAGATAAGATTTCTATGTTTAGATAATAAAGACTATTAAACAACCTAACACTTAGTCGCACCAAGCACGCTATCTAAGCTCTCAAGTACATGCTTAGAAGATACCTTTTTCTGCAAGCTGATAAGCTGCTCATGCGCCATTTGACGACGCGGTTCAACCAATGTATACCAACGTGCGAGCACTTGCAATAAGCGCGAGGCCAAGACAGGATTAGACTCATCCAGTCTTTGAATAACATTAGTATAAATCCTGAGGCCCTCTGATGTCCAAAGTACGGTCGGCTGAGAAGCAAAAGCACTAATGACTGAGCGCACACGATTAGGCGTATTCCAATCAAAATCTGCATGATTCAGCAGATCGTTAATCTTATCCGTACTTACATTGTCAGCAGCGGCTTGCACACTGAACCACAAGTCAATAACTAAATCGTCTGCTTGAAAACGATTATAAAAATCTGCCAAATACTCATCAGCCTTTGCGACCTGATGGTTGACCATCGCCTTTAAAGCGCCAAAGCGTTCGGTCATGCAGCTGGCATTATCATACTGCTGCTGTGCCCACTCAGCTGCGCCTGCAACTTTGGCAGTCAATGCCATATCCAATACTACGTTACGCAATGCACGCTTTCCACGAGCCTCAGAGCTATCTTCATAAGACTGTAATGGTAGTTGTTCATATAGCGCTGTCCACTGCTGCGATAGCGACTCTGCTACTTGGCGATACAAGCCTTCACGCTGCTCTTTAATCAATACTGGATCATAGTCTTTGTGGATAGCAGAGGCCAGCTCTTGCGCGGATGGAATATCAAGCAAGCGCGCAGCCAACATGGCATCATCGGTCGCCAACGTTGGCAATGTCTGTGCCAATGCCTGCAGATATATCTCAGGACTGCTTTTAGTGCCCTGACCTTGCAGTAAAATACGATTGACGAGCATTTGCGTCACTTGCCAGCGGTTGAAACCGTTGGTCTCATGCTTGAGCAAAAATGCCAAGTCCTCATCTTGATAATCATAATTGAGCTGTACTGGGGCACTAAAATCACGGAGCAATGACACCACAGGCTCGCTAGTAATATTATCGAAGCTAAAAGTTTGCTCAGCCTGATCTAATAGCAACATACGCTCGCCAACTATGTCACCAGACGCTTTATCGAATAACGCTGTCGCGACTGGAATTGGTAAAGGCTTAGGCGCTTCAAATCCGTTCACGTGGCGCGTGTTCTGACTTAAAATAATGGTCAGCGTTTGCGTTTCGCGATCATAGGCTTGATGACCAGACAGCATTGGTGTACCTGGTTGACGGTACCAATCAATAAAGTTCTCAATTTTATCGTCAGTGATACTTAAGGCTGATAAAAAGTCCTCAACTGTGACGGCCTGACCATCGTAACGACGGAAATATTCGTCAGTGCCTTTACGAAAATTGTCTGACCCCAATGTATTAGCCAGCATGCGTACAATTTCAGCGCCTTTTTCATAGACAGTCGTGGTATAAAAGTTATTGATCTCAACGAAGCTTTCAGGACGTACGGGATGCGCCAATGGTCCTGCATCTTCCGTGAACTGATGCGCCCGCAATGTCGCTACGTCATCGATACGCTGTACTGCACTTGACTGCTGATCTGCCGAAAACGATTGATCACGGTAGACGGTAAAGCCTTCTTTTAGGCACAATTGAAACCAGTCACGGCAGGTAATACGGTTGCCTGTCCAATTGTGAAAGTATTCATGAGCGATGACGGCTTTGACATTGAAGCTACGCGCGTCGGTCGTGGTCTCAGGGCTAGATAATACACAAGCGGTATTAAAGATGTTCAGACCCTTATTCTCCATTGCACCCATATTAAACTGACTGACCGCGACTATCATATAACGATCCAAATCATAGGCACGGCCATAATTGACCTCATCCCATGCCATGGCGTCTTTTAATGCTTGCATACCGACATGACATTTATCAATATCGGTAGACTTAGCGTACACTTCAAGCAGGACTTCACGGCCTTCACTGGTCGTATAATGATCGGTAAGCACATCTAAATCGGCGGCAACACAGGCAAACAGATAACTTGGCTTATTGGTCGGATCATGCCAAATAGCATAGTGACGGTCTGGCGCCTCTACAACGTCCCCTTGCTCAACCAAATTACCATTGGCAAGCAGTGTCGGATAGCGTTTATCCGCTTCAACGCGCGTGGTAAATATCGCCAACACATCGGGACGATCTGGATAAAAAGTAATCTTGCGAAAGCCTTCTGGCTCACACTGAGTGACAAACATGGTATCACTGCCAGTGCCTGCCATATACAAACCTTCGAGTGCCGTATTGGTTTGCGGATGAATACGAACCTGCAACTCTAATGTTAAGTTATCAGGCGCATCGCTAATCGTAAGTTTGCCATCTGCTTGGCTATACTGCTCAGAGCTTAGCGGCTCACCGTCAACCACAATAGTAACAAGCTCAACGTCTTCACCGTACAGCACTAAATCACCTGCCGCTTGACGGTTCATGACCAGCCTACTATCGACCGTTGCATGATCGTCAAATATCTTTATATCTAAATCTACAGTATCCACATCAAAACTTGGCAATTGATAGTCTGTCAGGTGGATTTTTCTAGGGGCATGTGGTGGTACATCAGGCATATCAGGATTGATGATTTGCGCATCGGTTTCAGAGACAGACATAAAGATTCCTATTATTTAAGATGGTTACATTTTAGGTAATGGTTGTCAGTATAGTGAGTATGGCTATCGAATAAAACTATAGGATAAATTGCATCCTATATTTACAAAGTATTGTAATTGCATAAACATTGTATAGTGGTTAATTATACTGCTAGATTGGCTTAATCTACGAAATTTCAAGCGTAAAACGGTTTTAAGATCAGTCGCCAAACTTTACGTTTATCCCTTATAATAAAACTCATCTATCTATCAGCTGGCACTACTCTATGACTGACCTCTCGGCAAACACACCTGAACTTGATATGACGGCTCTTACAATATTGCGCGAATATATCGAGGTACTGTTACCCACTCTTGCAGATTCGAGTGATAAAAAAACAGATGAAGACAGACAAAAGACGTCTCAGTTGTTATGGATAGCTGAAGATCAAAAAATGATAGCTGAGTTGAGGACGCAGTTGAGTCTGAACGACGATGAGACCGACACTTTAGTTCATTTAACTACATTGCCAGCACTAAATACGAAGCAGCTATCACAGCGCTATCAGCTGGCCTGCTTTTGGCTACCCAATCTATCATCAGACATATTGCAAGCCTCTATTCCTTTGCTCATGCGCTACCGCGACCTCTACGCTGCTCACCTACTTATCGTCCTTGATAGTACTTTAGATCTACGAGCTTACGGATTTACGCCCCTTAACCTTTTAGGTGACACTCGCTTGCCTAACTCATCTTCAAACTTACCAGCATCGTTAACGCTATGGCAATTTAATTTGTATGATTATAAAAAGCTGCCAAATTGGTTGAATGCAGACTATTGGGCCAACCCTGATAACTGGGGTAAGCATCGCTGGTAATAGCGTTGTAGTAGCATAAATTGTCAAATTACTGATTCTCACCAAAAGTTGCCAAAAGCGTATTGTAATAGTTGACAAATTTTGACATGATTTACGGTAATGTTATTTACATAACGTAACATTGACTTTCCTATGGGCATTTATGCCTAAGCTTTATGGTAAGTATTCCAAAAAAAACAATTCTATCAAAATTTTAGGAGTTTATTATGTCAGTTTATTTTAGCTCAGTATCCAGCAGCCGTTTTGCAAAAATCGCTACCCTTGCTCTATTGTCAGGCGCTGTTGCCCTAACAACTGGCTGTGCAACCAAGCGCGCTACTTCAGAAGTCGTTGTGGCTCCTTTAGGTATCCCAGGTGGTCAAGCTGGTTATACTGGCGCTGTGGTCGTAGACAATTCAAGTGCTATCGTAACTGGCGCAGAAAACTTACAAGCGGTGGTATATTTCGATTTTGATAGCAGCGAGATCACTCCACAAGCTGCCAGTGTACTAAACCAACATGCAAGTTTGCTTAGCTCAAATCCTGCCGCTGGTGTTGTGATTGCAGGTCATACTGATGAGCGTGGTAGCCGTGAGTACAATATGGCACTCGGTGAGCGCCGCGCGCAAGCAGCTCGTAACTACCTTGCAGCTCAAGGCATTAGCGTTAACAACATTCGCGTCATTAGCTATGGCGAAGAGCGTCCTGCTGCTGCTGGTACTACCGAACAAGCCTATGCACAGAACCGCCGTGCTGAGCTTTCTTACTAAGATTTAGTAGACACAATTATTATATTTTTACTAAAAATATTCTAATATCAAAAGCTCAACAAGAGTGACATTGTTGGGCTTTTATATTAATTTTGCCAAACGCTTTGTTTCTTAAATACCTGATCTATAAATTATGCACATTCCGCATCTTTATGACACTCAATATACGCAGCTCAGTCCCACGACGTGGTGCGCAACCGCTTATGTGAGCGCCCCTATCAGTCTACGCTTGTGGAATGAGCTACCTTGGTTGTCAATAGCCGATACTTTACATGCCTCTTCTATCAACTTCTCCACTCTTGAATGGCAATACCGTCTACCTACTCATGGTTCATCCGTACAAAAAAACGCCCAAAGACAACGTCGACAGCAACGCATGGGCGTACGACGATTACTGCAAGAGCTTCTCGCCAAATTAGAAATCGATGATACGTTAAACGAAGCCCAGTTTCCTTATCGTCTTAATAGTAGTAATTACTATGTGTGCTTTAGCCATTCAAGTACTGGCAGTGCCAATAATAGTAATGACAATCCAAATGCTAGCGTTGCAGTGGTCATTAGCCATCAACGTATGGTCGGTATTGACATAGAGACCAATCAAGTTGCTTGGCACGTAGCCCAGCGTTTTTATCATCCTAACGAAATCACCCTACTACAAGCGTTACCATTAGATCAGCGTGATACCGTGGTCAAATTACTTTGGCAAGTAAAAGAGAGCTTTATCAAGATCAACCATCATACCCTTGCACAAGGGCTTGGAATGAACTACCAACATCTCATCTCTGACATCGTCACTAACCTTGAACAAAATAAGACGCTTGTTACCTTGACCGACAATCAGCCACTTCCCTATCAGATCATTATCTTGTTTTCTTATCAAACGGTAATAATATTTTAAGGTTCTAAACATTGATAAGCTATTAAGATTTTCACATTATATTAATCCAATTACTTTATTACAGACAAAAAAACGACCCTTTTTAGGGTCGTTTTTTATACACTTACTTTTCTTCTCACAACAGTACTGAGACTGTCATCAGATTAGAAGCGGTAAGTTGCACCAACTTTAACGATTGGGAACCATTCTAACCAATCTTTATCTTCTAGCTCACGTTCAGCGATGCTAGCAACTTCACTACCTTTAATAGACTGAGTTTCGCCTTGTGCGTCTGTGTAATTAACATCGGCATCTGGGTTAGTTGAACGAACAGTAGCGTCCGTTTTACCCATATATGCTGCACCAACTTCACCAAATACACCCCAGTTATTACCGATATTTGGACGGAAACCAATAGTACCATATGGCGCTAATTTGTTACGATGCTCTAAACTACCTTCTAAGTTACCAGTTTGAGCAGCATTATACTGAATGCCATCAAGTTCGAAGAAATCACCTTCAGCATTAGCAGTTACATCAATATCGTTATCAGGGACAATAACACCAGCACCCATCGTGAACCAGTTACCAGCAGGACGTAGTTGTACGCCTAGGTATGGGTTGCTAAAGTCAGCATCCACATCATAGTTGACATCATCAGCATCGAAATCACCGCCAAAAAGGTCAGCAACATCGCCACCTGCCCAACCAGCTTGTAGTTCAGTCTTGTCGTTGATGCTCCATGCTACGTTAGCACCATAACCTAAAGTACCAACTTCTGCGCTAACTGCAGCTGGGTTGATAGCTGTGTTAAATAGAGTCTTAGTACCACCGAAGATAGCACCAGTAGTGTTACGGATGATACCCGCGTCGTTGTTATAAGCGGCAGGAGCTGGTTCAGCTTCATAAGCAACTGGCTCAGCTTCATAAGCAACAGCTACTGGCTCAGCTTCATATACTACAGCATCTGCAGTTGCAGCTTGAGTATCATCTACAACGATTACAGGCTCAGCGGCTAAAGCAGCAGATGACGCTAGAACAGCGGCAGAAATTGCAGTTAGTTTAATAAGTTTCATGTTTGTTCTCCTAAAGATATGAAATAACTAGCCCCAAAAAAACGATTATTTCTTTTGTATTTTAAACAACCGTTTTTGTTGAGCAGATTAAAACAATTTTGGCTTTAAAAGTCACCCCTGAATAGAGGCATTTTATTTGCCATTATGTAAAGATTGCATAGAAATTGTAATAATTGCTACACTAACCTGTAAAAAATCGCTTTACCGTTACAAGATACGCTCAAAGTAATTATAAGTATGTATACATACTCTCTAAATACTAAAAGCTTGTGCAACAGTGCTGCAAAGTATGTAAACATAATGTCTTACTCGATTAATTAATACAATAATGGTTATATAGTTTATTACTTCTGTTTGTTGTGATTTGTCAGATGATGTATCAATAGTTGCTCTCAAAAAAAGTTTGTGATACCTGTGACATTTATAGCCTATTTTCTTTTATAATATAAATCATAGCGTTTGTTCTATGATATTCGCCATAAGTCGTTAGTGTGTCTAATCGTGCGATACATCATGTTATTTACCACTTATTATTAAGCTACCTATATGCCTAAAGTGTCTTCAATTACGCGTGTATTAGAGATCATAGAAAAGATATCCTATGCACCCAAACCTATCTCTCCGCTTGAGCTTTCTCAAGAGCTTGATATACCGAAACCGACGATTCATCGTTTGATTCAAAATTTGGTTGATGAAGGGTTTGTGGCTGTTGATATTGGCGGCGGTATCATTCCTGGTAAGCGAGTGCGCAACTTAAGCGTGGCATTATGGCAACAGCGTCAGTTCTTCAATGAGCGTGAAGTTATTTTGCAAAAACTGGTCGAGGATATTCAAGAAACTTGCGGTATCGGTATCCCTTATCATATGAACATGGTCTACACCAATCGCGTGACAACCACACTGCCCCTACAAATATACTTGCCCGTTGGCGCCAAGTCTCCTATGTGGTGTACGGCTACTGGCAAACTTTATTTAAGCCAGCTGTCGGCTTCAAGCCGTCGTAAAATGCTGAGTAATCTGACGTTAAATAAATTCACTAAGAACACCATCATAGATATCGATGCTTTAAACACTGAGCTTGATCGTATCGCTAAAATGGGAGTCGGCGTAGATAACGAAGAATTTATCTCAGAGATGGTGGCAGTCTCAGTACCCATCCTAGACAAAAAATCGCGGTATTTGGCCTCCTTGTATGTGCATGCGCCTACTGTACGAGTGTCTCTCGATGAGCTACTCGAACATGTACCGCGCTTACAGACAGCAGCGCAGGATATACAAGCCTTGGTTTATGAATTACAAAGTTAGCTTTTATGTCTTGCATAAAAAAGGTCTTCACTATAATGATAATGAAGACCTTTTTTGTGCGCTAATATATCGATAAGCGATATATTGTCTTAAAACGCCTAGATAGACTTAAGACAATACTGAATGATCATGATAGGCCATAATACTAGAAAAGTCTCTATCGCCATTATCGCGTGCATGCGCTTCGTAAAGCTCTGTGGCCTTAGCGCCCATCGGCGTCTCAACCTCAGTATCCTTTGCAGTTTGCATGGCAAGATTAAGATCTTTTTGCATAAGCTTGCTCATAAATCCTCCTTTATAGCCATTGCTAGAAGGAACATTTTCTAGCACTTTTGGATAAGGGTTATAGACTTCGAGCGTCCAGTTGCGCCCTGAGCTTTGCAGCATGATATCTGATAATACTTTGGGATCTAAGCCATTTTTGACCCCTAAATTGATCGCTTCTGCCGTCCCTGCCATTAGTATCCCTAGTAGCATATTGTTGCAAATTTTGGCAACTTGTCCAGCGCCATGCTCGCCTGCATGAAAAATATTTTTGCCCATGACGGCAAGTATCGGCTCAGCTTTAGCAAATCCTTCAACGCTGCCGCCAACGATAAAAGTCAAACTACCAGCGATGGCGCCGCCCGTACCGCCAGAGACCGGGGCATCCAAAAAGTCTACCCCAAGCTTACTTGCTGCCTCTGCCACCAATCTTGCGTCAGCCGCAGCGATGGTACTGCTATCGATGACCAACGTACCTTTGGGTAACTCTGCAAGCAAACCGTTGGTTCCATCTTCGCCTAGATAGACAGAATGCACGTGCTTACCAGCGGGTAGCATGCTGATGACAACTTGTGCATTGCTCGCAGCGCTCTTAGGGCTATCTGCGATGCTAGCACCTGCTTGCTCTAGACGCTGAGTGGCGTCTGCTGACAAATCATAGACTGATAGCGTATAACCAGCTTTTAACAAGTTTTCTGCCATTGGGGCGCCCATATTTCCAAGTCCAATAAAGGCAATATTTGGCTTATCAGTGTTATTGTCAGACGTAGTAGCCTTGTTTGATTCTTTATTATTCAACTCTGTATCCTTTGTACCCATCTCATCGCTCCTTGATGATTGCTTATTATTTACATATATATGCAGACAGTGCTATACATAGTTTTGCGTTTTTCAATTTATACCTGATTCTTATAATGAGTCTACAAGCTCTCATCGCACAAGCTGGCTAGCCAAGGCCTTATCACCCAACCAATCGCCCAAAGGATGCTCACCTTTAGCATAAGGATTTACAAAATGCTGATGTATGTATTCTTGTCCTTCTGTGCTGAGACAGTCTGCTAATGAGCGCGACCAGTGAGGCGTGCGGTCTTTATCAATCAATAATGCGCGTACGCCCTCTTTAAAGTCAGGATTGGCCGCACAGTGTACTGCCACATTGGTCTCTAAATACAAAACTTGTTCTATCGATAAGTCCGTAACTTTATGATAAAGCGCATAAGTCAAAGCGACGGTCACAGGACAGCCTTGACGATAAGTAGTCACTGCGCGCTGCGTCCAGCTGTCACTAGCAAAGTCTTCATCTAATTTTGCGAGTGCTTCATCGCTTTGTAGGAGCGCATCGATATCCCCCAGTCCGCCACTGTTCATCAACTGCTGGATAGGTTGCCAGTACGTCGCCAGTTTACTAGCAGGTAATTTAGCACCTGATTGCGCAGCTAATGCACGGTTAGCAATACTATGAGCGCTGTGCTGATGACATTTATCAGTGTTATCAGCTGCTGCTTGCCAATCACTCTGTTTTAAACTTTGTATGATGGCGTCATAATCACTACTGGCAACGGCATACTCTGCAAGATTGGCTAATAGTGCGTCGTTGCCATTACACATCGCACCTGTCAATCCTAAGAACAACCCTGTCTTCGCTGGCATACGTTGCAAAAACCAACTGCCAGAAGCATCAGGGAACAGTCCAATGGTGACTTCTGGCATTGCAAATCGGGTGCGCTCAGTCACCATTCGATGACTACAACCAGCCATCAGCCCCATACCACCGCCCATAATAATACCGTCACCCCAGAGTATTAATGGCTTAGAATAAAAATGCATCTGCCGATATAAGCGATATTCATGGCTAAAAAACTCAGTTGCATAAGGATTGGGTAAGGGCGCGCTGGTAGACATACTGTCATACAGCTTACGAATATCACCGCCAGCGCAGAACGCCTTATCGCCCGCTCCTTTTAAGATGAGTGCCACTACCTGATCGTCACTTTCCCACTGCTCCAGCTGGTGGGCTAGTAACTGACACATCTCAACGCTAAGCGCATTAAGAGATTTGGGTGCGTTGAGTGTCATGATGCCAATCAGATGACCACAGTCTGTCGACTCGGTCTCAAATAATACGGGCGCGTCTTGAGTACTTGTCTCTACGGCTTTTTGATTGTTAATATTATCCGTCGCTGTCATAAAATCGACCTATCAAGTTTGAAAACAAGAATATTAGAATAAAAATGGATTTATTGTGTTTATTTATTCTGCCAAGTAGGCTTGCGCTTTTCTAAGAACGCTTGCACGCCTTCGCGCTGATCTTTGGTATCGAACAACTTAACAAAAGCTTCGCGCTCATGGATAAGGTTTTGTGCAGGCGGGGTATTTCTTGCGGCTTGGATAAGCTGTTTAGAATAAGTGACGGCAACGGGTGATTGCTTAGCGACTTTTTGCGCTAATGCTTGTGCCGCTAATAAACCTCCACCTTTTGCCGTGACTTCTTCGACTAAGCCAATGCGTAATGCAGTATCGGCATCGATACGCTCACCGCACAATATCATACGCTTCGCCCAGCCTTCACCAACCAGTAAAGGCAGATTCTGCGTACCGCCCGCGCATGGCAAAAGTCCCACGCCGGTCTCTGGTAAGGCCATTTGTGCATGCGATTCTGCGATACGGATATCACAGGCCAGCGCGCACTCAAGTCCACCGCCCATTGCATAGCCGTTGATAACTGCGATACTCACACCACGATACGCTGATAGCGCTTCAAACGCTTCACCAAAAGCGATGGCCATGCTAATCGCACGACCTTTATCACCGTCTGAGAAATTATTTAAGTCCGCACCTGCTGAAAAGAATTTCTCACCATCGCCATGGATAATTAAGGCATAAACATCATCATTGGCATTGAGGTCAGTGACCAGCTGTTTGAACGCTGGCAGACTGTCCATCGTCCACGTATGGGCTGGCGGGTTATTCAGTGTTACGGTAGCAATGTGACCGTCAATTGATAACTTGAGATTGGTATAATCCGTCATAAATAATCCTTTATTTTATCTGAATTTGGTACGATTTATTGGTTAAGCGCTAGGTAAAATAGATATAGAAAACCATAGCGAACTTAAAATACCGTGATAAAAATATTGCCATAAAAAAGTTGCGTACTACGATTAACGCAACTGACTCAATGCATCATCTTGCATAAGCTGACGCGAGACAATCACCCGCATGATCTCATTGGTGCCTTCCAAAATCTGATGGACACGCAAGTCCCGTACATGGCGCTCAAGCGGGTACTCATTCAAATAGCCATAGCCACCATGTAGCTGTAAGGCTTGATTGGCAACTTCAAAACAAAGATCAGTGGAGAGGCGTTTTGCCATCGCACAGTAGGTAGAAGCTTGACCATCATTGTTATCGACTTTGTTAGCCGCTAGATAAAGCATTTGCCGCGCAGTAATCGTTTGGGTGAGCATGTCAGCAAGTTTAAACTGTACTGACTGTAAGCTGGCGATTGGGCTACCAAACTGACTACGCTCTTGTACGTAATTGGTCGCGGTCTCTAGCGCTGATTGCGCGGTACCAACGGCACAAATACCGATATTGATACGGCCGCCATCTAAGCCTTTCATCGCAATACGAAAGCCTTGGCCTTCCTCGCCGATTAAATTCTCTGCTGGCACTTTGACGTCTTTAAAGCTAATAGCACGAGTCGGCTGCGCTTTCCAGCCCATTTTATGCTCGTTTTTGCCGTATTCAATACCAGCACTGTCCGCGTCTACAACAAAAGCTGAAACCCCTTTTGGCCCAGCATCACCTGTACGCGCCATAACTACTAATACATCGGTCGAGCCTGCACCTGAGATAAAAGTTTTTTCGCCATTCAGCACATAATAGTCGCCTTGCTTATCGGCTTTGGTACGTAATGACGCTGCATCAGAACCAGCATTGGGTTCTGTTAAGCAGTAGCTGCCAAGCCACTCACCGCTGACCATTTTTGGCAAATACTTTTTACATAGTACATCGCTGCCATACTCGCCGATCATCCAACCTGCCATATTATGAATACTCATATAGGCAGCCACTGAAGTATCGCCCCATGCCAACTCTTCAAATACCATCGCAGAGTCTAAGCGCGGTAGCCCTAAGCCATCATAATCTGGATTGGTATAGAGTCCTAAAAAACCAAGCTCTCCTGACTTTTTAATCACATCAACTGGGAAATGCGAGGTACGGTCCCATTCAGCGGCATTCGACTTGAGCTCTTTTTGCGCAAACTGCCGAGCGGTTTGGCGAAAGGCGATTTGATCATCCGTTAATGAAAAGTCCATAGGGTCATCCTTGTGCATGCATTGCAAATATGGTGAATTAGGTTTTATATCGTTGTCATTCATACAGTATAACAGCGACATCGTGACAATCGTAAAACTGTGCTTAAACTATGCTTAAATAGTAAGAAACATACCAAACAAGATTAACACGACACCGCAAATACAAGGAATAAACGATTAAATTGAAATAGTAGTATTCACCCCGCGGCTTGCTTCATCGTCAAACCAGCGCGCCGTAACGGTTTTGGTTTGAGTATAGAACTGTACCGCTTGCTTACCATAAGGACCAAGATCGCCAAGCTTACTGGCACGTGAGCCTGAGAATGAGAACATCGGTAGTGGCACAGGAATCGGTAAGTTAATACCAATTTGCCCGACCTGAATATCTTGCTGGAATTTATGCGCCGCTGCGCCTGATTGGGTAAAGATAGCCGTACCGTTACCATGCGGATTGGCATTAAGCATCTCTATAGCCTCATCAAGGCTCGCTGCACGCATGATACAAAGTACAGGACCAAAGATTTCTTCTTTGTAGATTTGCATATCACTTGTGACGTTATCAAAGATAGTAGGCCCTACAAAGTTGCCTTTCTCATAGCCCTCGACAGTAATACCGCGGCCATCAAGTAATAAGCTCGCGCCTTCTTCTACCCCTGTATCAATCAAATGCTCGACGCGGGCTTTTGCAGCTGGAGAAATCAGTGGACCCAAGTCTTTATCATGCTTACCTGCTGATACTACAAGACCCTCAGCCTTGGCTTTAATATCGTCAATCCACTCACCAGCTGCACCAACCAATACCACAACAGACAGTGCCATACAGCGTTGACCAGCCGCACCAAATGCAGCACCCGCTAGCTGATTGAGGGTTTGTTCTTTATTGGCGTCAGGTAGGATAACGCCATGGTTTTTGGCACCCATCATACACTGGGCACGTTTACCAGATTTGCTGGCGCGCTCGTAGACATGCTTACCAACGGCGGTCGAGCCGACAAATGAAACCGCTTTGATATCTGGATGATCACAAATGGCATCAACCGTCGCTTTGCCGCCGTGTACCACATTTAGTACCCCTTCAGGTACGCCAGCTTCGACAGCCAGCTCTACCAAACGCATGGTCACCATCGGGTCTTGCTCGGACGGCTTTAAGATAAAAGTATTACCCGTAGCAATCGCCATTGGGAACATCCATAGCGGAATCATCGCTGGAAAGTTAAACGGTGTAATACCAGCGCAAACGCCTAGTGGCTGCCAAACACTATAAGTGTCAACGCCTGAGGCAACGTTTTCAACAAAATCACCAATCTGCAAGTTAGCAATGCCTGCTGCATGCTCGACCACTTCTAAACCACGAAACACATCTCCGCGGGCATCAGCAATGGTTTTGCCTTGTTCAGCAGTTAAGGTTTCTGCCAGCTCATCCATATGCTCACGTATCAGCTGTTGATACTTTAGAAAAATACGCGCACGCGTGGTAATTGGCGTTTTGCGCCATGTTTGAAAAGCCGTCTGGGCGGCTGCAACTGCTTGATTAATCTCATCGTCAGTGGTTTGTGGGACTTTGGCAATGACTTCTTGTGTGGCTGGATCAGTAATATCAAGCCATTCATTGGTTGTTGATTTGAGAAATTGTCCATTAATGAGTTGCTGAACATGATGCATAAGATATCCTTATCTTGTTTTTAAGACTGCTGCTAGACGCGTCTGGGATTATTAAAAGTACTAAGCTTAAAAGTATTAGGCGCAATAGTTTACTATTAACGTCGTTTTATTTTAAAATGATTTATTTTGTATCGTTATTGACTATAACAACAAATCAATTTTGGGGTCAAGTGCTTTGTTGAAATTTTGGTAACGTTAACTCTTTTCGTTGATAAATTAGTTGAGTCAATAAAAAAAGCCCATGACGACTCATGAGCTTTTATATGATTTTAAAATAGTTATTTATAACTAGCGAATACAAATTATCCTTTCATTTCAATCAATAGCCTTTCATAGACTGTTTAATGGCATCGATCGCGGTTGGATTGTCAAGCGTTGACATATCGCCAGTAGGCTTATTCTCTGCCAGTGCACGAATAGCGCGGCGTAGGATTTTGCCAGAACGAGTCTTTGGTAGGGCTTGCGGGAAATAAATCGCGGCAGGCCTTGCGATGCCACCAAGGGATTTTACTACTGCACCGATGACCTGCTGCTCAATGCGGAAACGGTTTTCGGTCGTTGCGACTTGCTCATGATCTTTTAGCACACAAAAGGCAATTGGCAACTCCCCTTTTAGCTCATCTTGTATGCCCACGACCGCACACTCAGCCATCTCTGGATGGGTGCTGATCGCCTCTTCAATCTCTTGGGTACCGATACGGTGACCGGCGACATTGATGACATCATCGGTGCGTCCTAAGATATAAAAATAGCCATCTTCGTCAGTTACCGCATAGTCTGAGGTTGAGTACTGCTTGCCATCGAATAGACCAAAGTAGCTACTCATAAAGCGCTCATCATTGCGCCATACAGTGGTGAGACAACCCGGTGGCAATGGCGCGCTAATCGCTAGCAATCCTTTCTCACCTGCACCGCACGGCTCGCCTGTCTCTTCGTTGAGGACGCGGGCATCATAGCCATACATGGGATAGCCAGGTGAGCCTTGTTTATGTGGTTTGTGATCAAACTTGGGCGTATTGCTCAAAATTGGCCAGCCAGACTCTGTTTGCCAATAATGATCTAAAATTGGCACACCTAAATGCTTGGTCAGCCAATTGGCCGTTGATTCGTCAAGGGGCTCACCTGCTAAAAAGAAAGACTTAACGCTTGAGACATCATAGCGGGTCATCCAAGTCTCGTCCTGCTTTTTGAGCATACGCACACCCGTCGGTGCGGTAAATAAGATATTGACTTTATTGGCCTCTACAATTCGCCACCAGATACCGGGGTTTGGACGATGCGGTAAGCCTTCATACATCACACTGGTCATGCCAGCCAGCAATGGCGCATAGATAGTATAAGAATGCCCAACTGCCCAGCCAATGTCCGAGATCGCCCAAAAGGTCTCGCCCGCCTTACCATCGTAGATATAGTCCATTGAGGTAGTCAGGGCAACTGCATGACCGCCCGTATCACGTTGCACGCCTTTTGGCGTACCGGTCGTCCCAGAGGTATAAAGCAGATAAGAGGGCGTATTTGACTCAAGCCACACCGGCTCCACCACAGCACCGGCTTCACAGCTGATGCGGCGCTCGGTTGCATAATCTACATCGATGTCTTGTGGTTTAAACGGCAACACTCCGCGGTTGACTACCAGTACATGCTCAGGTTTTATGCTTGCTTGTTCAACCCCCTGATTGACAAGATTTTTATAATTGACTACTTTACCACCGCGTAGGCCAGCATCGACAGTGATGACCATTTTGGCCTCAGCATCATCCATACGAATGGCGAGGTTATGCGCCGCAAAGCCACCAAACACCACCGAATGCACCGCACCGATACGAGCACAAGCAAGCATGGCATAGGCTGCCTCCAAAATCATCGGCATATAAATAACGACGCGGTCGCCCTTCTCGATACCATGACGCTGTAGCACGTCCGCGAAGTAATTGACTTCTTTATAAAGATCGTTATAGGTTAAGCGACGCTTGGTATAGTCCGTATAAAACTCAACGTTATTTCCTAAGTCCTTAAAGGCATCAACGACTGCTGGATAAGTCTCTATCAATTCTTGATTGATCTCGGATGAGAGCCAAATGAAAGCATCTTGCTCGGCTCGTTCGGGGATATGACGATCTACGCAGTTATAGCAAAGATTGGTCTCGCCGCCGACATACCACTTAGCAAACGGTAGATTACTGTCATCAAGAATTTGCTCAGGCTCTTTATGCCAGTAGATACGCTTTGCTTGCTCTGCCCAAAACTGCTCTCGATCATTGATCGAGTCACTATAAATATCAGCAAAAGTAGAATCTTGCACAGAGATATCGGTATTATTAGAGGCTTGGTTAGAATCTATATTGGTAGCTTGCTCGCTCATAATGGCTATCCTTAGCGTAAACGAAATGTGATGCAACACGACTATATATGCTATATGAAATAGCTGATGAAGTTGGAAGAGTCGCTGTATATATTATAAGTATAATATAGCAAATTTATATGACTGCTTAAGTATGGTTGCCCTGGCTTTCCCTGCCAGAAACAAAAAACCGATACCTATAAAAACAATACATAGTGTATCGGTTTGATAAGTATCGGTTTAAAATGTAGCAGAGCTAGTAATAAAGGTCAACTGTTTAGCGCATAAACTGCGATGTGATTACAGTTAATATCAATTAAACTTGTGTCTGATTGGCATACATCTCTCGCATCACTTTTTTATCATGCTTACCAACAGAGGTTTTAGGCAGCTCATCAACGAACTTAAACTCGCTTGGTACACCATATTTAGGAATAATACCTTTACTGACCGCTTGTTCTGCAACTGCAATAATATCATCAGCACTAGTGTCTTGCTTATTAGGTTTTAAGACTACTAACGCCAATGGGCGCTCTCCCCACTGCTTATCACGGACACCGATGACTGACACGTCGGCTACTGCTGGATGCAATGATAAAATGGTTTCAATCTCCAATGATGAGATCCACTCCCCACCAGATTTGATGACATCTTTGAGACGATCAGTTATTTTGATATAACCATCAGGTTTGACGTAAGCGATGTCTTGGGTATGCATGTAGCCATTTTCCCACAGCTCCTTGCCTGCGTCATTGTTTTTAAGATAGCTTTGAGTCAACCAAGGTGCCCGTAATACCAGCTCACCAGTATTTTCTGTACCGACACCTACTGGCTTATTATCTGTGCTCCAGACTTGTGCATCGACCATCAATACTGGCTTACCCGTCATGCAGCGGCGATTAATGTCTTCTTCCTCAGTCATATCAGGTTCATTGAGGCTAAAGTCAGTTAAGCTAATAAGTGGTGCGGTCTCTGACATTCCGTAACCTGTATATACTTCAATATCTTGTGCCAATGCCGACTTAGCCAAGCCTTCTGTTAACCTTGAACCACCAATGATCATTTTTAGCCCATTAAAGCTAACATCTCGATCTTGCGCCTCTTTGAGTACCATTTGTAATATCGTTGGTACGCAGTGGGTAATACTGACCTCTTCATTAATGATTAGATCTAACAAAGTATCGGGCGCATAACGTCCTGGATAAACTTGCTTTAAACCAATCATCGTGGCCGTAAACGGAAAGCCCCAGGCATGGACATGGAACATCGGTGTCATCGGCATATAGACATCACCGTAGCTGACGCCTTGCTTATTGGGCAGCATACCAAGTGACGCAGCTTCCGCTAGGCTATGTAATACCAATTGGCGATGACTAAAGAACACGCCTTTTGGATCACCTGTCGTTCCTGAAGTATAGAAGGTTGTGGCAATAGTATTTTCATCAAAATCCGGAAAGTCAAAGGTAGTGTCAGCCGCTGCTAATAACGCTTCATACTCACCTGTCACGCGACTTTGATTACCACCAAAGACACCTTCATGCGACACACCATTGTCATCTAACCAAATAATATGCTCAATACTTGAGTTTTCAAACTGATAATCTTTAACCAAAGGCGCAAATTCAGAATTGAGCATCAATACTTTAGGCTTGGCATGATTAATGGTATAAAGAATTTTTTCTGGGGACAGACGGATATTGACCGTCTGCAAAATATATTGCGACATAGGTACTGCAAAATAAGACTCAAGATAGCGATGACTATCCCAGTCCATAACCGCTACCACATCACCTGCATCGAGATTTAAATCTGCTAAGACATTGGCTAAACGGTTAATGCGGGTAAATAAATCCTTATAAGTTAAGCGCTTTTTGTCCGCATATATAATCTCTTGATCCAATGAGACGGTCTTGGCACGGTTTAGTAGTTGTTTAATAAGTAACGGAAATTCATAGGCTGATGGTGCGCTATCATAGATATTTGACATAGATGAGACTTCCTTGTTTGTCGTTATCGTGAACGTTTTATTACTATAAATAATTGAGTGCGGTCGTGTTTATACTTTTTAGAAGCAGACTACTATCTGGATAAAAGCTTACTTTATTTGAGGTATCTACTTTTTAAAAATCTGCTTTTTAGCCGATTACTTATTGATAGTAAGAAAAAACCCATACTATGTAAAGCGTGCACACGTAAGCATGACGATACTCAGCATTCGAGAATAGTAATTCCACTGCCTACCACAATATGTTAGCCAAGACTTGTTTTAAACAGTACGAGGCTCATGCAGTACGAAACTTGGTTTTAACCATACCAAAGCTTGCTATGAGTAATGCAAGAATCTGCAAGGCCAATAACAGCCATACTGTCATTGGCCATTCACCACGCGCATAAACAATACCGCATAGCCAAGCTCCTATCGTACCACCTGCATAATAGCTCATATAATATAGACCAGAAGCCAAGCTGCGCCCTTTTTTGACATTGACTGCGATGTAACTGATGGTCGCAGCTTGGGTGATAAAGACTCCGGACGACATAACAGCAAGTCCAATAACAATACCCCACAGCGGTGATACTAAGGTCAATAGCACCCCTATCATAGACACTATCACAGCAACTCGCACCGTTCGTGCTGCGCCAAACCGGCGTAATAAAGTAGTCGATAATGGGGTAATGACCACGCCTATTAGGTACACAGCAAAGATATTGGCAAGCTGTCCAGTACTTAGCTCATATGGAGTCTTGGCCAAATGCAAATTGATAAAGGTAAAGCAGCCTACCAAAGAGAACAACACACACGCGCCAAGTAAGCAAGCTGTCACTACGTAGCGATTGGTCAGATGCTCACCTAATGTTTGCATGGCTGAGCGGAAGTTTGGATTGGCCTCAAACTGGCGTGATGAAGGCAACATTTTACCTACCCATAATGCACCGACCAATGTCATCGCGGCCATCACATAATAGCCATGACGCCAGCCTATAAGCTCATGCAAATGCCCAAGCAAGAACCGTCCCAAAAAACCGCCAAGCACTGAACCTGAGACATAAAATGACATCAGCTCGGTGACTGCTCGTCCTTCAAACTCCTCACCAATATAGGCAATCGTCACTACCGTAATACCAGGTACTGACAAGCCTTGAATAAACCGCCACAGACCCATCCAGCCAATATCTGGGCTTTGGGCTATAAGCGCTGTCGGTATCGCCAAAAACAACAAAGCTCCGACGATAAAAGACTTGCGCCCTACAGCATCAGACAGCATTCCCAAAAATGGCGACATAATAGCAATCGCCATCACTGTCGCGCCAACGACCATACCTGCTTGTACTTCGGTGGCAGCGAGGTCCACCATCAGTACAGGTAAGACTGCTTGAATAGAATATACTTGCAAAAAAGCAAACATCCCAATCAAACCAACAGTTAGCTTCAACACCCAAGACGGCGGACTGGGCTGCGAAGTAGGTGGCATGACTGATGAGGGCGCTGAGACAGTTTGATTTGCGCTGTCATGTGACGTGTTATTCGTTGAGGCGTTATCTGGTATGTGATTCACAAAGTTACTGACTATGTTATACGCGCATGATATCGGCGTGGGTGGTAGGAACAGGCTATAAATATACAAAAGCCTAAACTTATAGTCATTATGACAAGCGCATCATGGTATCACACTGGCAGTTAAGCTTAAGATGCAAAATGTTATGTAATTTTGGTCCTTAAACAGGAGCAATCTTGTATTCTAAATATACCACTATTCACTATCTATCGCATTGATGAACCATTTAATACACTACGAATGATTCTATCCACTCTTAAAACACAAAAAAAGCCGCTCAAGGCGACTTACATTGCTCAGCACTTTGACTTTAGTACCCTGGAACATCTGTAACCTTGACATTGCTTTTTTTATCTAAGAGCAAGTTGACAGGCTTATTTAACGATGTCCGGACAGCTGGGGCTTTAGATTTAGCCGATGATTTATCAGCTGTTGTGCGCACATTATTAACAACCGTGCCAGATGATAATTTAATAGCAAACGTTAGGTTTCGATCATCAATAACAACATCGTTGAAAGACGAATTTCTAAGTAATAGCTCGCGACCGCTAGCAATTGCCATGGCTCTAAACTGATGGCGCGTATTTTTAAAATGAATATTACTAAATTCCTTTAATTTTCCATTAGCTTTGAGGCGTACATAAGCAGATCCAGTAGCTGTACCAGACTTAATAAAATCACAGTCTTCAAAGTACACACCCAAATCATTTGAATTGCCTATATTAGTGTCTTGAAAGATAACTTGATTGTTACCGTAACGCGTGCCAGCATTTTCAAAGACCACGTCTGTAAACTTAATGTCGCGATATTTATCATTAATATTATTGGGTTCACAGTCAAATAAATAAAGACCGCTTATCAATTTGCCTTGTTTCGATGTAAACCTATTATCAATACTAACTTTACCACGTGTAAACCTACTCCCTTGTCCTGCAACGATAGTTACGGGATTTCGTGCAGTTGATCCAATTAAGAAGTCCTGAGCCTCAAAGTCAATCTGTCCATTATATTTAAGGTAGATACCATCATAACGTGCGCCACTTGTCTTAAAGTTTCTGAGACGAGCGCCGCGCTCTTGAATGCGAATACAGTGCAGAGCTTTGGTGTTTTTGTGCGTGCCATTTCTGTTAGAGGTAAGCTCATCTCGTAAGGTTTGACCACGTATATCAAATCCATCTAGGACGAAGTTTACTCCGCCTGCCTGTACGTCAACGACAGTAGAAGGTGTTTTTGCCCGTAAAATGGTATTACCCTCACTAAATAGCTCAATATTCGGACTATCAATTACCAAACTACAAGGATAGTCGCCATTGGGGAATATAATCCGAGCACCGCCGATAGACTTAGCGTGGTCTATCGCCGCTTGCGGGGAGCGATAATCTTTAACATATATCTTTTTAAGGGTCGAGTCTGATGATGTAGGCATTTGTCTGTCTATATTCGTTTAGGTAGATGCTTTATACCAATTGCTGGTACATACTGTCAAGCACTGCTAACCAAATGTTTCGATACATACTTTTTAAATGCTCTAAAACCATTCGCTCATTGTTATAACTATACCTTGTTCTACTTTAGTTGCTTAACTGGCTTTAATTTAAACTATCTATACATTCCACATCCCTTCTATAACAGACTTTAGCAACCCTTGAGTTCATAATCTCTAAAAATAATGTAGCGACAGTTAAGCTAGCAGCTGTTTTGATAAACCATTACATCAATCTTTAAACAATAAGAGGCAATAAAGATGGCAGATAAAATTTATAATCTAGGTGCAGGATTTTGGAACATACGCGGATCTTTTCGTTTAGGCGGTGTGCTTGACATAGGTACCCAGTGCTCGCTCGTAAAGTTGGAGTCAGGCAAGTTTGTCTTTTTGGACAGCTACGAGCTGACTGGTGATGTGCGAGATCAAGTCATGGCCTTGACCAACGATGGCCAAGATGTCGAAGCTGTGTTGAATCTTCATCCTTTTCATACCGTACATTGTGAGCAGATGGCAAAAGATTTTCCGCAAGCCGAATTTTATGGTAGTCGTCGCCACCACAAACAAGTACCCCAAATACCATGGGCTGACGATTTAGTAGAGAGTGATGCAGTAGCCGAACGTTATCCGGAGCTCAAATTTTCTTTATCTCAAGGTATCTACTATATCTCCCCTAACGAAAAAATCCATGCAGGCTCGTTATTGGCTTACCATCCTGCCAGCAGAAGTTTGCATGTAGATGATACTTTTATGAGCCCACCAGCAAAGGTGCTTGAGGCGGTATTACCTGAGCTCCTCTTACATCCTACAACCAAGCAAGCGCTTAAAGATGAGCCAGACGCTGGCAAACAATATTGCGACTGGGCGACCGAGCTTGCTCATCAATGGCGCGATGCTCATAATTTCTGTGCTGCCCACTCAAGCTTGATCACATTTGAAGTTGGTGGGTTTGAAAAGGCATTATTAAAAGCGATTGAAAAAGCACGCCCTAAGCTTGAGAAGTCTTAATTTTTTAAGCTTTAACAGACATACCTTATCGTTCATTCACTTTTGAATTAACGGTAACATGGACATTTTGACTATAAAAAGGACTGTAATATGAATCGTCATTATTTAGCGACTGCTGTGCTGGCAGTAAGCGCTTTAGGTTTTTCTGCTTGTACCTCTAATCAGCAGGCTTTGACAGATCAGCCGACTGATGCCAATGTGACCGTAGTTACACCGCAAGGCAATGGTGGTGTCCATCATCATAAGTGGTCATACGAAGGTAATACAGGTCCCGAGTATTGGGGTGATGTTAAAGGCGCTGATGCCTGCAAGATTGGGAAACAGCAATCGCCCATCAACATTACAAACGTTACCGCCAGTAGCTCAGCTGCGCCTGTCATTAACTATGCTCAATCGACCAACATTCGCATTCATGACAATGGACATACAGTCGTCTATACGCCAACGACTGAAGACAATGCTATTGTATTAGACAATGAACGCTATGTTCTCAAGCAGTTTCATTACCATACCCCAAGCGAGCATCAATTTGGTAGTCAGAACTACCCAGGCGAGATCCATTTTGTGCATGCCAATAGCGAAGGCAATCTTGCTGTAGTGGGTATCATGTTGCAAATTGGTGAGGCCAATGACGCGCTACGGGTGTTACTAAACGGCACTGAGCTGACAACTCAAAACGACGATGAATACACGGCTAACGGCGTAGACTTATCTGCTTTAGCACCTGTCATGCCTACCTTCTATCATTATAGTGGTTCACTGACGACGCCGCCATGTTCAGAAGAAGTACAATGGTATGTTAGTAAAAAGCCTTTAACCCTTGCTAGTGATCAGTTTGCGATTATGTCTGATCTATACGAAGGTAATAACCGCCCTATTCAGCCACAAGGCTCGCGTAAGATAGAGCAGCTCACTCATTAATTTTAATCACTAATTGCAAATTAAATCATTTACTGTTTGGAACAGTGATACGTTCGAATGTTTAAGATTTAGGCTCAAAATCAGTAACACTAAATCGCTGGTTTTGAGCTTTTTTATTGATTTTATGAAAATAAAAATTGCTTCAACTCATCCTTATTATCAATAACATCTGCCAAGGTGTATTTTTCGAGAACGGTAATAAATGCCGTTAGTGCCTCAAAAAACACGCCTTTAAGCTGACACGCTGGCGTAATCACACAACCGATGGGTTTGCTGCCTTCTTCGCTGATAAAAGTAATCGGTAATCCTTCTGCACGAGGCTTTTGTTTATCACTATCTCCGGTTGTAGCAAAGCACTCAACCAAATCAAAGTCAGGCTCTATTTGTTTGATCAATACACCCAAATTGATGTCTTTTGGCGCATAAGCCAACCGAATACCACCATTTTTGCCGCGCACACTTTCTATATAACCTAGCTGACCCAATTGATGAATGATCTTGGTCAAATGGCTTTTAGAAATATGATAGCTGCTGGCAATATCGCTAATATTTGCTAGCGTCTCAGGTTCTGGTCTCACTGCTAAGTAAATTAACGAGCGCAGTGCATAATCACTATAGTTGGTCAGTCGCATGTATTTGCGCTCCTATTTAATTAAAATTGCTTAAAAATTTATCCATTCAAACCTAATTGCCATATCTTATCACTCGACCTTTATTATCCAAATAAACCGTCGGGTCTAGGACGTGCAAGCATCGGCAGATAGCTGATGCAAAATAGCACAAAGCAGGCAATCCATGCGCCTTGAGCGATCATAATCCATAACAGATAATGACTCATATCAGCGAGCGGTAGTAGCACACGGCTCATAAATACCAGTACCATCAAGATATACATGATATTTACAGTCTTAGGTGGCTGATGAATACTGCGTCCTGTATGTCCAAGCGATACTCGCGTCATCATTGTAACTGTCATCATGCCAACACCTGCAATCGCTAACCCATGCATAGCAATACTGTGAGCGTAACCTAACCATGGCTGCAGTGCATAGAGCAAAAAACTTAAGCACATACCCATAAATGCGATATATAACGACCATAACAAGGGCTTTTGCCAAATACCGCGGTGATACCAACCAACTAGGCGTACGATGTTGACCACTGCTACCCCAAACGCGGTAACACTAAGCAAGTACGGATTAGGATAAAACACATCAACAATAAAAAACGCCAAAAAGAACAATAGGCTGGCAATATCTTGCACTTTACTATTGCGTAGACTGACGGTTTCTTTGACACCTGCCGCATTAGGCAGACTAAGACCACGTTCAATAAAGAATGGTACAACCCGCCTACCAATCGTCAATACCAAACCGATAATTAAGTAAAAACCCAAGTAGATACCTACTCTGGTCGTACTCATGTCTGCGTTGACAATACCCCAGTAACACAAGCCATTGCCCAACGTTAATAGTGCTAGCTTGGCTAAAATACCCATCTGCTTATATTGCTTTACTTGCAATACTGCTCGAATTATCACAAAAGCCATCGAACCGATAAACAGTAAATCAAACACTGCGGCAGCATATAACAACGATATACTGCTACCCGCAATCGTTATACCCAGCCCAAAAGCCAACCAGCTAAGACGTGCCAGCAACCAGCAGCTAAAAATGCTTAGCAACTTGTAACCATGCGGCATCATCACCCCTGTCCAAGTCTTTACCGCTGTCAGCAAAAACCCTGCGACCACCGCCAAAGCATAACCATAAATCATCTCATGGCCGTGCCAGTACAACGGATTTAAAACCTGCGCATCAATATCAGTATGTCCAGTAAATACAAATGACCACAGCACCATCATCACTATCGCAAATACTGCCGCAGCACTAAAAAAAATGCGAAAGCTTAAATTAAGAATAGGATGCGGAGAGCTTGGTGGCTTGCTAGGTAAATTGATGGATTGCATGACTGCTTTCTCAATCATATAAGGAGATATTTATAAAATTCATTTTATATGAATCTTATAAATTATACAACGAATGACTATAAATATTAATGCTATCTTATCACTGACATTACACACGTCTCATTGACTGTTATGACCTTCGCTGCTTAAATGGTTCACTTCTAGGAGAATACTATGACTGAAGAAAATGCACCGGAAGAAAAGCGCAAAATCGTCAATAAGTTTTTGATGACGCTTACTAAAGAACAGCCGCAAATGTATTATGCAACGACCTCTGAGATCTCTCGTAGCATCCATACGATGATAAAAGAACATACCAATCGTTTGTCGGTAGAAGAGCAAGCGCTCGTTAGAAATATGACTATTGAAGAAATTGAAGCTTTGCTAGGTTTTCATTCTCGATAGCATATTTTTAGATAAAGCAATTCACAATGACACGTGACGCTCATAAAAAAAGACCGCTATAAAAGCGGTCTTTTTTATTATTAATAGTTTCACTCTAATTCAACTAGAAAGCACTATTAAAACGGCTGAATTAAAATGGCTAAATTAAAACGGATATTGACGCGGTTCGTTTTGCATTGATATCCAATGCGTTCTGGTAAACTCTTCAAGTATCCACTCACCATTAAAGCGACCAATACCTGAGTTTTTCTCACCGCCAAACGGTACATTGCTCTCATCGTTGACTGAGATATCATTAATATGGGTCATGCCAGCTCTGATACCACGTGCAAAACACAGACCTTTTTGCATGTCCGATGTAAATACAGCACTAGACAACCCATACATAGAAGCGTTGGCGATCGACAATGCATCGTCTTCATCTTTAGCACGGATGATACCGACCACTGGTCCAAATACCTCATTACACGATAAGTCCATCTCGCGAGACACTTCGGTAAAGATATGCGGCGGTACTACTTGACCTTTAATCTCACCACTCAAAATCATTTTGGCACCTTCTTTCTGTGCTTTAACGATTTTTTCTTTCAGTGATTTGACTTGTTTTTCATTAATGATTGGGCCGACTGCCGTATCTTGCTTATTCGGATCACCGACGTTTAAGGTTTTAACATGCGCCAAGAAGCGCTCTACGAAGTCATCATAAATCTCGTCTTCAACGATAATACGATTGATAGCGATACAGATTTGACCTTGATGGAGGAACTTACCAAAGGCTGCGGCTTTGACTGCTTGCTCAATATCGGCATCTTTTAATACCACAAATGGACTGTTACCACCTAGCTCAAGCGCGACTTGCTTGATGTATTCGCCCCCATTGGCCAGCTCACCAATATGTTTGCCGACTGAGGTTGAACCAGTAAATGATACAAAGCTTGGAATGTCATGAGTGACGATGGCATCCCCTATCTCACTGCCCGCACCGACGACGACGTTGAGTAATCCTTTTGGCAGACCCGCTTCTTCAAATACTTTTGCTAACAATAAACCGCCGGTAATAGGTGTGTCGCTTGCAGGCTTAAGTACGACCGCGTTACCAAGGGCTAGTGCAGGTGCGATAGAACGCTGCGTAAGATGTAGCGGAAAGTTCCATGGGCTAATGACGGCTACGACACCGATTGGCTCACGGTAGACGAAGTTTTCTTTACCAGGCGTATTTGATGCACGAATCTCACCATGGACGCGGTTAGGAAAGCTTGCGGCTTCAAGTGTAATCGCACGCGCACTACCGAACTCCACCATTGCTTTGATACGCGTACTGCCCGACTCTTTGATAAGCCAATCGACAATTTCGTCTTGACGCTGATCTAAGACATTGACGACGTTGTACATTAAACTGGCACGCTCAGCTGGCGTCTTTTGCGCCCATTCTTTTTGTGCAGTAGTTGCCGCTTGATAGGCTTCATCAAGCTGATCTTTCGTAGCCTGTTTGATCTCGACCAGCGTGTCGCCATTATATGGATTGACATTAGTATTGATGCTGTCATCTTGTCCGCTCTGCCACTCACCTGCAATATACTGCAAATGAAAGTCGCTATAGGCGTTGTTATTGCTATCAGTATTATTGGTTGTCATAACTACTATCCTTGATTGGTTGTGATAATTATTAGTGTAATGTTAATTGAAATTATTCTTTATAAAACATTCTGCGAAAATCATAAAAAAGCGCTAGCAAGATTGTAGATCTATATACCTTATATAGGCGATAAAGCTATTAGATCAGAAGCTAAGCTTGCTAGACGACTGGTCTAATGTTAACATAGAAGATAGATAAAACAAGACTGCTTCCGCTCTAAACATTGTTGATAAAACGTAACGTCATAACCATACATCACCTATTTTAATAAACAATAGCACACTAGGAGGGCATTACTATTATGTCTGCTAATGCAACCACGATTCCACCTGATACCAAGACCCATCTTTTAGAAGTAGGCTATCAGCTTATTGCTAAAAAGGGCTTTACCGCTGTTGGCATCAAACAAATTTTAGACACAGCAGGTATTCCGAAAGGCTCTTTTTATCACTACTTTGCGTCAAAAGAAGCCTTTGGGGAAGCCATTATCACGCATTATTTTGAAAATTATAAAATGCGACTAGAGAGTATTGGCGCACAAGATGTCAGTTCTCAGCAAAAGCTGTATGACTACTTCCAAGGCTGGTATGACACTCAGCAAAATGGCTGTGATCATGAGAAGTGCTTAGTCGTCAAGCTCAGTGCTGAAGTTGCTGACATGTCAGAGCCGATGCGTATCGCTTTAAATGCTGGTTATCAACAAACCATTACGTGGCTTGCGGAACAAATCAAAGCTGGCTGGTCGGGTAACTCAGTACCGCAACCTGATAATATCGCAGCTGAGAGCATGGCGAAACGTTGGTACTTTGCATGGCTTGGTGCCAGTTTGATTGCTAAGATTAGTCAAACCAATACGCCACTTGCAGAAGTATGGCAGATGACGACTACTGAGATGGGTCGCTAATAGCGGCTCTTTTCTCTATACCTAGCTCTTTTCTATACTTAACCTCGATTTTGCAAAAGTATTTTTAAGATTTACTATCTTTTAGATATACTCATTTGTTTGTCTCCGGTCACCTAACTCTAGTTCTAACTAAGCCACTCTCAAAATAATCTAAGTAGCGCTTAACAGCATATGTACTACTAGGTTCGCACCCTAAGTTCTGCGCGAATATTTTCGCCTTCCAATTTTTATAATCAGTTTCTCATAAATTATAAATATACGAGAGTTTTGTAAAGAGCACTAGACGACCGGTCTAATTACTGTACAATGCCCACATACACAAAAACGAACTGGATAATTTTCCAGTCCGTTTTACAACTCATATACTCAGTCAGCATTCAATAGATTTTAGGAATTTTATGAAAAACTTTCAATATTACAACCCAGTACGTATCGTCTTCGGTGAAGGTCAAATCGCACAGCTATCAGATTTAGTACCTAATGATGCAAAAGTACTTATTACTTATGGTGGCGGCTCAGCTGAACGTACAGGTACTTTAGATGAAGTCAGAACTGCACTAGCAGCAAGTGGTAGCCGCGAAGTATTTGAGTTTGGCGGTATTGAGCCAAACCCAGAGTTCAATACTTTGCTTAAAGCTGCTGATATGGTTAATGAGCATAACATTGATTTCTTATTAGCGGTTGGCGGTGGTTCAGTCATTGATGGCAGTAAATTTGTCGCGCTCGTGTCCTCACTTACCGAGGACGACAGCACTGTCTCACGTGAAAAAGCATGGGATGCACTGCTCAGTGGTTGTTCAAATATTGATACTGCTATCGATTTGGGTGCCGTATTGACTATTCCAGCGACTGGTTCTGAGATGAATAATGGCGGCGTTGTCAACCATAGTAAACGTCAAGCAAAACTACCTTTCCGTAGTCCACTAGTCTTCCCTAAGTTCTCAATTTTAGATCCTACTAAGACGCTAACCTTGCCTGAACGTCAGGTAATGAATGGGGTTGCTGATGCCTTTGTCCATGTAATGGAACAATATCTTACGTATCCAGTCAATGCGAAAGTGCAAGATGCCTTCGCTGAGAGCTTACTTAAGATCCTAATTGAGGAAGGTGCAGCAGTTAAAGCAGATTCAGAAAACCTAGAAACACGTAAGAATATTATGTGGACGGCAACCATGGCGCTTAACGGCCTCATTGGTACGGGTGTACCACAAGATTGGACGACACACATGATTGGTCACGAATTAACGTCATTACATAGCATTGACCATGCCCGCACCCTTACCATTCTATTGCCATCAGTCCTGCGTGAGCTGAAAGAAAGCAAAAAAGACAAGTTACTTCAATATGCCCGTAACGTTTGGGCTATTGATAGCAATACTGATACAAAACAAGACGACGACAGCATCATCGAGACTGCTATCGTTAAGACTGAGAACTTCTTCCGTAGCCTCGGCCTACCAGTTAGCTTAGCAGATGCTGAATTAGATGAGTCAGCGATTGACCCGATTATCAAGCAGCTTGAAGCGCACAACATGGTAAAACTGGGCGAACATGGTAACAATGACTTAGAAGTATCACGTCGTATCTTAGAGCGTTCATTAACCAGCGCCGCTTAATAGTCGTAAAGTCTTTTAGACGCTGTAAGCTGAGAATATAAGCAAATAACAACAACAACTTTATATAAAACAGCAGCTTTGCATATTGTTTTCATTATTAGTAGCCATTCACTTTTGAGTGGCCGCTAACTTTAAAATCTATACTCTAAAACCAAAACTATACTTTAAAACCTCAAACCAATAAATAAAAAGGATTATTAAAATGAGCTTTGATAAACAACAAAATCAAAAAATAAACCGCCAAATTAAATTGGCGAGTCGCCCTCATGGCGCGCCAAAAGCTGAAAACTTTGACATGACAACCAGCGATATCCCAACCCCAAATGACAGTGAGATGCTGCTACGTACTGTCTATTTGTCATTAGACCCGTATATGCGTGGACGTATGAGCGATGCTAAAAGCTATGCAGATCCTCTAGAAGTGGGTGATGTGATGATGGGCGCAACGGTTGCTCAAGTCGTTGAATCTAACCTTGATAAATTTGCCGTCGGTGATTTGGTTGTATCAAATTCAGGCTGGCAAGACTATAGCGTCAGTAATGGCGAAGGCGTGCTGAAATTAGATAAAGATATGCCAAACCCTTCTTATGGTTTAGGCGTATTGGGTATGCCCGGCTTTACTGGTTATATGGGTTTGACGGATATCGGTAAACCACAAAAAGGTGAGACGCTGGTCGTCGCTGCCGCAACAGGTCCCGTTGGCGCAACGGTTGGTCAAGTTGGTAATCAATATGGCACACGCACCGTTGGTATCGCAGGCGGTAAAGAAAAATGCGACTTCGCTGTCAATGAGCTAGGCTTTGATGTCTGTATTGACCATAAAGCGGACGACTTCGCTGAGCAATTAAAAGCTGCTTGCCCAAATGGTATCGATATCTATTACGAAAATGTCGGCGGTAAAGTATTTGACGCGGTCATGCCATTACTAAACGCTCATGCACGTATCCCAGTATGTGGTCTGGTCTCACAATACAACGCGACTGAACTACCTGATGGCAAGGATCGTTTGAGTGTATTAATGGGCAATGTGTTGAGCCGTCGTCTCACTATTAAAGGCTTTATCATCTTTGAAGAGTATGGCGATCACTTCCCAGAGTTCCTCAAAACCATGAGCAAATGGGTAGAGTCAGGTGATGTTAAAACCAAAGAATCCATCGCTGAAGGCTTAGACGATGCACCAAATGCCTTTGTTCGTATGCTAAATGGCGATAACTTCGGTAAAACAGTAGTCAAAGTAGCTGACGTTAAATAATCAAGATTTGTTAACGAAATTTAAGTCAGTGGTAAATAACGACTTAACAACACAACTTGTTAAGACAACTACTGAAAATGACATCTTTACCATGAATACTGTTACATGGATACGGCTAGCAGTCACCGTTAATACAACTACTGATTAAGTATAATTATTTAACGTGACTGCTAACCATCAATAATTTAAAAATCACTTTAATAGAAAAGGACAACTATGAATATTTTAATGGTACTAACTTCACACGATGAATTGGGTGATACCGGTAAAAAAACTGGCTTTTGGCTAGAAGAATTTGCAGCCCCTTACTATGCTTTTCTTGATGCTGGGGTCAATGTAACCCTTGCCTCTCCTGCTGGTGGTCAGCCACCACTTGATCCTAGTAGCGATACTGAAGATGCGCAAACGAAAGATACCAAGCGTTTTAAAGAAGACACCGATGCGCAAAAACATCTTGCCAACACCAAAAAACTTGCTGACATGAAAGCAGAAGACTTCGACTCAGTATTCTATCCTGGTGGTCATGGCCCATTATGGGATTTGGCAGTCGACAAAGACTCTATCAATTTGATTGAGACTTTTGTGAAGCAAGATAAGCCTGTTGCCTTTGTTTGTCACTCTCCTGCCGCACTCAAAAACGTCAAGGTTGACGGTGAGTACTTGGTAAAAGGCAAGACAGTTACTGGCTTTACCAACACTGAAGAAGAAGCGGTTGGCCTTACCGATGTGGTGCCATTCCTAGTAGAAGATGCACTGATAGCCAATGGTGGCAACTATGAAAAAACCGCTGATTGGGAATCGTTTGTGGTCGAAGATGGTCTGCTCATCACAGGTCAGAATCCAGCCTCATCAGAAGAAGCCGCCAAACGTTTGATTGCTAAGCTTAAAGGCTAATAGCATTCGATGATTAATACCACATACTAAGCAAAAAAGGCCAATATTATGATTCGTTTACATCATCTTAATCAATCGCGCTCGCTACGTACGCTTTGGCTCTTAGAAGAGCTTGGCGAACCCTATGAGATTGTCAGTTATCAACGTGATGCCAACACCAACTTGGCACCGGACAGTCTTAAAGCAGTACACCCACTTGGTAAATCGCCCGTTATCGAAATAGATGGGGTGATGTATGCAGAATCAGGAGCGATCACCCAAATATTAATTGAGCGCTTTGCACCTGAGAGTTTGCGTCCTGCTACAGATAGCAGCGACTATGGACATTATCTACAATGGATAGATTTTGCTGAAAGCTCGCTCATGGTGCCTTTATTGCTTGAATTGTTTATTAATAAAGCCGGCATCAACAATAATGAGTTTTTGAATGGCTATATCGGTGCAGAAAAACACAAGCTGCTTAACTATCTAAATGATGAAGTAAAGGATAAATCCTTTATCGTTGGCAACAAGTTAAGTGGTGCGGACTTCATGCTATCGTTTGATTTGATTATGCTGGCTAAGCGTAAACAGCTAGAGGATTATCCTCATATCAAGCAATATGCATTACAGCTTGCTAATATTGATAGCTATCAAAGCGCAATGCGTCTTGAAGCCGAGCATGACCAATCAAGCTCAGTATAGAATCATTTAAGTAATTCTTGAAACTGACAGTTATTCTGATGATTCTATATAGATTACTACTTAATCATCTCGACAGCGCCTTAAATACCATATGCCGAATATGATAAAATAGCTCAAGTGTATCTTGAGCTATTTTTTTGTCCTATTATTGATCATCGTCAGTCAATACTTGCAAGGCCGTAGTTTATAAACGGCTTACAAGCTCTGATAAGACTTTATTTATTCATCCATGCCTATTACCTCTATCCTTGAGTACTGAATATGAGTGCTGAATACCAATTTAAGCCCCATGAACAGCCGTTTATGTTGGGCTCTCCTGCTACCCCTGATCATCCTACACGTCGCAAGGTACTCTACTTACTCATCGGTATCTTTATCGGTCTAACCGCCAGTTTTCAAAACGGCTTATTGGTCGCTAACCTTACTCAAATTCAAGGTGACATGGGCTTAACCCCTGTTGAAGGCGGCTGGATATCTGTCGCTTATAACATGACCAATGTTTGCATTACTGTCTTGCTTTATAAAATACGTCAGCAGTTTGGTATGTCGTTGTTTAGCAAAATTACCTTATTCTTTTTGTTATCAGCGACTAGTATGCAGTGGTTGGTTAGTAGCAACCTATTATCTGGTGCGACTGGCATTAGTATTGAGCCTTACTATTTAGAACTTATCGCGCGTGGCTTTAGTGGGGTGGTAGCTAGTGCGATGACAGTATTGTCTATTTTTTATTGTCTACAAGGCATGCCTACTGCGCGGCGCATTAGTGGACTGATTTTAGGATTTGGTCTGGTGCAGTTTGGTATTCCGCTATCACGTATTATCTCACCTTATTTAGCGATTGATGGTCAACTTGAAAATTTGTTTTTGTTTGAGTTTGGCCTTGCACTGATATGTTTTGGGCTTATTAATATTCTTGAGCTGCCACCTGGTAATACCGAAAAGGTATTTGAAAAGCTTGATATCCTGAGCTTTGCCTTTTTTGCCACAGGTCTTGCCGCATTATCTGTGTTCTTGGTGCAAGGACGGATTTTATGGTGGACGACACCTTGGTTAAGTTATCCACTAATCATTTCAGTAGCCACGATAGCTATTGCTTTATGGATTGAAACGCATCGCAAGAGTCCTATGCTACAAGTGCGCTGGATGCGTAGCCGTACTATCATCGCATTTATGATAACAGGCGCTGTGATGCGTATTTTGCTATCAGAACAAAACGTTGGTGCAGCAGGACTACTGGCCAATTTAGGTTATGGCAATGATCAGCTGGTTGTTTTTTATGCAGTGATATTGGTCGCTAGCGCACTAGCATTAGTGCTGAGTATTTTTAAGACCAATGCAATGGATTTACGTCGTCCAGTTATTTTTTCTGTTGGCCTGATTGCTGTTGGTGCTTGGCTAGATACAGGCGTATCTCTAAACTCTGCGCCATATATGTTTTATCTTAGTCAGTTTATGATCGCTTTTGCTGCGGTATATTTTATGGGGCCTATGGTATTTGAAGGTATGTTTCGTGCGATTGCCAACGGTCCAGCTTACATTATCAGCTTTTCAGTCATCTTTGGAATTTCCCAAACCGTGGGAGGCTTAGCAGGCGCGGCAGGCATTCAAGCCTTTACGACCATTCGCACCCAAATGCACTATGCTGATATGGTCAGCTCAATGAATGAAGTTAATACTGCTGCGCTGCCACAAATACTACAAGGCATTCAGCGTCAAGCAGCGGTCGCCGCCTATGATGATTTGTTCTTTTTGATGGCAGTGAGCGCCACTATCGCGACCCTATACTTATTGATAGTTTATTTTTATTATCGTTATCATAAGCGCAATCCGCTTGGCAAGGAGCTGGCCGCATTAGCAGAGATGATGGGCAAGAAATAGCGGATAGTGTGAATTTTATTGGGTGTTCTACCTCTACTATTACCTTACGATTATTTTTTAAAGTTACTTACTATGTTTAATAAATTCCTTGGGAGTGCATCATGAATGACAAAAAACCTTCTTATGGCTCTAATGATGCACACATGCCTAACAAAGCGTCTGAACAACAAATCGCTACGCCTGTGGACTCGTCAGCCGAGACCCGCAACATACCTGAGCCTGCAACTACCAAGCTTGAGACATCTGAGCACCAAACAACCGCTGTCTTAAATAAACCTGAAGACTCCAATGATAAGATAAATACAGATGGCGTAACCGTTGAAACGGGAAATGACACACCGATGCCGCCCACTGAACCTATTCCTGCACCTACAGGCTGGTCACCAAAAAAGAAATCACTATTTAATTTGGTTTTGCTTGTTGGGTTGATTGTTATTGGTATAGCGTTGATCCTATATGCGTGGAAACTGCCACCTTTCACACCAACGCTGCAGCAGACCGACAACGCCTTTGTTAAGGGCCAAACCACTATTATTAGCCCACAAGTCTCAGGCTACGTGACAGAAGTTGCCGTACAAGATTTTGAAAATGTGCAAGCAGGCGATCTGCTCGTCAAGATCGATGATCGTGCCTTTCAGCAGCAGCTGGAACAAGCGCAGGCGAACATCGAAATAGCAGACACCGATCGCTTAAGCAACGTGCAAGATACGCAGTCAAGTCAGGCGCAAATCGAAGCACGCGAGGCTGACTTATATAGTGCTAAAGTCAGTGTTAATAGCGCACGTGAAGATGTCAAACGCTATGAAGGACTTGATGCGATTGGCGCTGTGTCTAAGGCGGATGTTGCCCATACAAAAGCTCAGCTGGCTCAAGCACAGGCGAGCGTACAGCAAGCTGAGGCCAATTTACAAGTAGCAATTGAGGCCAGTAAAAAAACCAGTAATAGTCGCTCCTCACTTGATGCCAATATCAAAAACGCGGCAGCTGGTGCCAAGCAAGCGCAGATCAATCTAGAAAATACGATTATTACCGCGCCTGAATCAGGTCAACTGAGCCAAGTTAGCGTCAAGACTGGACAATACGTTAGTGCTGGTACACAGCTGATGTATATTGTTCCAAAAGGCGTCTGGGTTATTGCCAATTTTAAAGAAACTCAAGTTGCAAATATGACTGTCGGTGAGCCTGCTACTGTTCATGTCGATGCTTTAGGCGGTACCGAATTTTACGGTCATGTCAGTAACATCTCGCCAGCAACAGGAAGCGAATTTAGCGCGGGTGCATCTAATCCTGCTACTGGTAACTACATTAAGATTGCTCAGCGCATTCCGGTACGTATTGACTTAGATCAAGACCAAGCAGCGCTGGCACAGTTACGTCCTGGCATGTCAGTGTCAGCAAGTGTTGATACCAAAGAATAGCGCTATACAGTGTACGATGTAGCCATAAAAGGCCATGCTATAGCTTGTGTTAACACAAGCTATAGCATGGCCTTTTATGGCTACATTTTTATTATTAACGATATATCAGAGTATCAGATTATGGTAATAATCGCTTGGTAGACCAGCTAGCATCGTTTTTATTCATATTATTGCTATTACTATCACGAGTATAGACAATGCGATCATGCATGCGGCTGGCACGTCCCTGCCAAAACTCTATCTCATGAATAGTAATCTCGTAACCACCCCAAAATTCTGGCGTTGGTACTTGGCTGTTTTCTGGATAGTCGTTTTGCAGCGTCTCAAACGTTTGTTCCATCACTTCACGATTAGCCACTTCACCGCTTTGTGGTTGGCTGACCCACGCGCCTACTTGGCTATCATGCGGACGCTTTTGAAAATAAGCGGCAGATTTATCGGTATCTATTTTAGCAACACTACCACTAATGCGAATTTGACGCTCAAGCTCATGCCAAAAGAACAGTACCTCAGCATTAGGGTTCTCGCTGATATCTTGACCTTTAGCGCTTTCGTAATTGGTATAAAACACAATACCAGTATCGGTAATCTCGCGCATAAGGACGATACGAACGCTCGGTTTTTGGTCTGTACCGCAAGTTGCTAGGCTCATAGCGTATGGCTCTTGTACTTGCTGCGCTATCGCCTCATCCATCCAAGTTTTTAGCAGCTCAAACGGTGATGCTGGTATTGATTGCTGATCAAGACTGCCTTTTTCGTATGACAAACGCTGGTCAGTAAAGTCCATGCTCACTCTATTCCCTTATCTTAAGATCATTATATTAAACGGTTAACCTAGTACTGCTTTGATTTTATCTGCTAAGTCGTTAGCCATGACATCACATTCAATCTCATCATCTGACTCAACCATCACTCGAATCATAGGCTCTGTACCTGATTGACGAATAAGCAGACGACCTCGACCTTCCAAAGTAGCTTGTGCTTTATCAAAAGCTTGCACCAACTCTTCTTGCTCATAAGGATCTTGCATTTGATTCAAGCGGACATTGACAAGCTTTTGCGGTAAGATTTCAAACCCTTCTGTTAGCTCACTTAATGCTTTGCCCTCTGATTGCATAACGGCAAGTACTTGCAGGCTTGCAATAATGGCGTCACCGGTACGGCTTTTATCCAAACATAATATATGCCCTGATGGCTCGCCGCCTAATAACCAATCATTGGCGGCAAGCTCTTGCATAACATAGCGATCACCGACTTTCGCACGAGTAAACTCAATTCCTGCATTTTGTAGTGCAAGCTCTAGGCCCATATTACTCATCAAGGTTCCAACAACGCCTTTAACACGTGACTGTCCTTGAGTAGCAAGCACATATAGGATGCCATCACCATCAACCAGCTTACCCGTTTCGTCTACCATGACGATACGGTCTCCATCTCCATCTAGTGCAATGCCAACGTCTGCATCATATTCTAATACCGCTTTTTGCAGACCTTCAGGATGTGTTGAGCCACAGTCGGCATTAATATTGATACCATCAGGCTTATTATTAATAGGTATTACAGTAGCGCCAAGCTCACGCATGACTCTTGGGGCGACGCTATAGCCTGCACCATTGGCGCAATCTACGACAACAGTCAAATGACTCAAATCATATTGATAAGGAAAAGTTCCTTTACAAAATTCGATGTAGCGACCTGTAGCATCATTGATACGAGTATGCTTACCCAACTGCGATGGATCTATGATAGGCATCAGTAAGTCGTCGTTAGTAGGATTCATCATCGCTTGCAATTTATCGTTGATAGCATCTTGCATCTCATCAGTTAGCTTTTTGCCATCGCCTGAAAACAGCTTGATACCGTTATCATAGTAAGGGTTATGCGAGGCTGAAATAACAACACCAGCATCAGCATGAAAGCTACGAGTAATATGCGCAATAGCTGGTGTGGGTAGCGGACCTAGCATATGTACATCGACGCCTGCTGCGTTAAAGCCTGCTTGCAGTGCTCCCTCAATCACATAACCTGAAAGACGGGTGTCTTTACCGATGACCACACTAGGTTTACGATTAGGATTATCATTATTCTCTATAAGCACCCGTCCTGTTACATAGCCCAATTTTAAAATAAAATCTGGTGTAATAGGTAGTTGTCCAAATTTTCCACGTATACCATCGGTGCCAAAATAGCTCATTATGATTATATCCTTGTGATAGCTGTTAGAGATAACAGAATCCAAACGCCTTTAGGCATGATAGTCTGTCCACTAAATTTATTTTATAAAAAAAGCCAACAATACACGAGCATTGTTGACTGTTGTATTCTAAGACATTATATATCAAAGAATGAATATTTAAAGCGCTAATTTGGTTAATACGTCAGTTTAGTCCACACGATAGTTTGGTGCTTCTTTAGTAATCTGTACATCATGGACGTGCGACTCTTTCATACCCGCTGAAGTGACTTTGATAAATTGCGGTTTGGTACGCATATCTTCGATGGTTGCTGAGCCTGTATAACCCATTGATGAGCGCAGACCACCGACCAATTGATTGACAATACCAGCGACTGGACCTTTATAAGGAACACGGCCCTCGATACCTTCTGGCACAAGCTTCTCTACACCATCTTTGGCATCTTGGAAATAACGATCTGACGAACCGTTTGATCCTGACATCGCGCCAAGACTGCCCATGCCGCGGTACGCTTTATAATAACGGCCTTGAAATAGCTCCACTTCGCCCGGCGCTTCTTCAGTACCAGCCATAAGCGAGCCTACCATAATACAAGACGCACCAGCAGCGATGGCTTTTGCCATATCGCCTGAGTAGCGAATACCCCCATCAGCAATCAATGGAATACTATCTTGTAAGGCACTAGCAACGTTGTCAATCGCTGAGATTTGTGGCACACCGATACCAGCGATAATACGCGTCGTACAGATAGAGCCAGGACCAATACCTACTTTAACTGCATCAGCACCTGCATCACGCAATGCTTTGGCCGCATCACCCGTTGCGATATTACCACCGATAACCTGCACATTCGGATAGTTTTTCTTGATCCAAGAAACCTTATCCACCACTCCTTTTGAGTGACCATGAGCTGTATCTACCACGATAACATCTACGTCAGCGTCGATTAATGCCTCAACGCGCGCTTGCGTATCTGCGCCTGTACCGACAGCGGCACCAACACGTAAGCGACCTTGATCATCTTTACAAGCATTGGGATTATTTTCGGCTTTGGCAAAGTCATTGACCGTGATTAGACCACGCAAGCGAAATTCATCATCAATAACGATGACTTTTTCGATACGATGCTCATGAAGTAGTTTTTTGATATTTTCATTACTTTCGCCTTCATGAACGGTGACCAATTGCTCTTTTGGCGTCATGATATGGCTAACAGGCAACGACAAATTAGTTTCAAAGCGCCAATCACGATGAGTCACGATACCAACGACTTTATCTGTGCCCTTCTCTACCACAGGCACACCAGAGATGTTGTTATCTTGGGTCAACTTTAATAAGTCACCGATGGTCATCTCAGGATGTACCGTAATAGGGTCAACCACTGTACCTGCTTCAAACTTTTTGACACGGCGTACTTGCGTGGCTTGTTTGACGATATCCATACTTTTATGCAAGATACCCATCCCGCCTAACTGTGCCATAGTGATTGCCATCTCAGACTCAGTTACCGTGTCCATAGCAGCAGATACTAGCGGTAAATTAAGGGTGATGTTTTTGGTCAAACGCGTAGACAAGTTGGCAGTTTTTGGCAGGACTTCAGAATAGGCTGGTAACAATAAAACGTCATCAAAGGTTAAGGCTTCATCGACAATTCGCAACATACAGACCTCTAGTGGTGGTTATTTTGATGGGCGGGATACTCGTATTAAGACGGTCTATCAAGAGTACCAATGCAACTTTATGATATCTAATCTTTAGCTAAAGACTTTATCTCACAATACTTTGGTTTATAAGGCTTTGAACAGTAAACAATGTACCAGTTAAATAAAACACTAGAAGATTGCCATTCATTTACCATTTGTTGGTTAGCGCAAATATAGCGTCGCCTTACTTTTGCTGTCTTAATTATCCCTTAAAAATAACGCCATATTATAACAAATAAGCGCGTAAATCGCATGTTATATTTACTCGCTTATTTTGCTAATAGAAAGTATCAACCAATCATTCGTTATTCGTCCCTATCTTTAAATATTAAACGCTCGGCTGGTAGATACTCTTTTTGTTCCTGATATAGATAGCTGAGCATCTGCTCACGCACTTCACATTCTAAATAAAAAGCATTCATAGGACTATCAGACGCCAGACTACCGCGTAATTTAATCGTGTTTTCACTTAGTGACACTGTTAGCATTTGAGGATCTGTCTCACCATCCCAAAATTCGTTCTCTTTAACCAGCTCACTAAACTTGTTTCGAACAGCATCGATATCTGCTCCATAATCAACGTATAGATAGACCACACAAGTCTGATGCGCTTCAGTATGTGACCAGTTTTCTACCACTTCAGTAATGAGATGACGCATTGGTACGATTAAGCGGCGCTCATCCCATGTCTTTAGCACCGCGTAGGTATAACGCAGATCTTCAATAGTAGTCCAATCGCCCTCCATCATCACGGTGTCGCCGATACGGACCGGCTGGGTTACCGCTACCTGTACACCAGCAATGATGTTACCCAATATGGGCTGTGCGGCTATACCAATGACCACACCAGCGATACCAGCCGAGGTCAATAAGGTCGTACCGAGGCCTTCCATATTAGTAAATTCACTAAGACCGATCCAAATACTGCCGAGAATCATGGCAAAAATAAAGACACGACGAAATATCGACACATAGGTACGACGACGTCGCTCCTTATCCAGGTGTTCTTCAGATAGGTTTTCAATCTGCATGTCTTGATAGCGATTGGCAAAAAAGTTAATAACGCGTATACCAAGCCACATCGTACTAAATACCAACCCAATCCAAATAACTGGACGGGTCGATGACGCTACCGCGTCTAGATATGGAAAACCGCCTGATACTAAAGTAAAAACTAACGAAAAGCTGATGCTAAAAGTTAATGGTACCGTCAGCTTACTTACCAAATCCGCCACACCATTAGTACTGCCTACATAGGTGCTATACCTTTGATCGTCATCAATATAGTGGCTAATGATTTTTTCAGTGCCTTTACTTAGTAGCCAACCCATCGCCATGGTAAATAAGAAAAATGAAAATAAAGCCAAAAACTCCCATAATGCGATGCTAAAAAACTGTAGCTTCATCCACATGGGTAAATGACGTTCGAACTCGGCGGGATGATACTGCTCATAAAGATTATCAATATTGCCAACGGTCTGCGCTGAAAAAACCCAAATCGGTGCATCGTCGTTAACTTGTACACGTTCTATATAAATGGGCACTCGGCGTTCGCGGTAATCAATGTAACCCAGTTGAATAGAGCGTCTAGGAATGCCCATGACGCTACTGGCATTACCAAGTGGCGGCTTGATTAAACCATCAGGACGGTCTGGTAGGTCATCGAATACATAAAGCTCTTTTTCAGATAACAAAAAATCAAGTCGCTTGGCTAATTCAAGGGCGCGACTGCGCTGAACTTCACTGTCAATCAGGTTCATATTGAGCGCATAAGCAGCCAAATCAAACTGCTGCTTCATCACCGCTGATTGAAAGAACTCCAAAGTGGCCAGTGGCGTTGACAGGTTTGGCAGCTCAGATAAGGGCGGCAAACCTGTATTGAGCTTATCTAAAATATAATAGCCTTCGTTATACTCCCCTTTTAATCCTGCATCACCTTGTAAATTTCCAGACTGCTGTACAGCATTGAGTTCTGTAGGATCGAATATCTCTTCTGTCACTCCAGAGACACTCACGCCTTCTTTTTTGATTGTGTTAATTTTTTGAGCCGTATAGTCGATCAAATTTTCTGCTTTAGCAGCTACCTGAGTTTTTGGATCATCTTGAGCGTTAGGATTTGACTCACTGACACTTTGTTCACTAGTGCTGAGTTCATTATTACTAGTTGCGGCATAAGTAGGAATACAAAGAGCGCTCAGTGCAATGATAAAAAAGCTTAATAGTATTTGCAGCGCTTTATAGCGCCTCTCATAATGCATCGCGTGACTATCTTGTATAGAATGGCTGACTTGCTTATTGTCTTTACCAATAACACTTCTTAAAGTATTCATATTTTTATGCATTTTTGAATGACAAGGCGTTTTCATATAAAAAATCTTGGCTGTAGTATGATGATAAGCTAATGTAGTCAGCAAAAAAAAGCCAGCGTAAAGCTGACTTAATTTGTTAGTATACGTATTTATTGTCCGCACAATCACGTTAGCCTTTTTAAAAATTATATTAGCTGTTTTTAAAAGTAATACGCTCGGCAGGTAGATAGGGTTTTTGCTCATCGTAAAGATAGTCCAGCAGCTGTTCACGAATCTCACATTGCAGCATCCAGCCATCATCAGGATTGTCAGCCGCCAAAGTGCCATACAGCTCTATGGTGTCTCTATCTACGGACAATACGTACAGCATGGGTTCAGTCTCGCCATCCCAGTACTCGCTAGCTTGCACTACTTCAGCGTACTTATCACGAACGTCATCGACATTGATACCATAGTCCACCAGTACAGATACTGTAAACGTTTGATGCGGATCAGGATGTGACCAATTCTCAACGGTCTCTGTCACAAAGTAGCGCATCGGTACAAACAAGCGGCGCTCATCCCAGGTCTTGATGGTAGCGTAGGTGTAACCCAAATCCTCAATAGTACTCCAATTGCCATCATACATAATTGTGTCGCCGATACGTATGGGCTGAGTCATGGCTATTTGTAAGCCCGCAACAATGTTGCCAAGCGTTGGCTGCGCAGCAATACCGATCACTACACTTAAAATACCAGCAGAGGTCAATAAGGTTTTGCCAAGGCCCTCAAGATTGACAAATTCGCTCATCCCAATCCAAACACTACCAATGACCATAACAAAGATAAAAACACGTCGAAATACTGACAGATACGTCGTACGCTTACGGTACTCGTCATACTCTTCGTCCCCTAAGCTGTCGATTTGAATGTCCTCGTAACGATTGGCAAAGAAGTTAATGACGCGAATACCAAGCCAAATAGCGCTCAGTACTAAAGCTATCCATACTATAGGACGCGTCGCTGTTGCAATAGCGTCTATAAAAGGAAAGCCACCTGAAACCAAGGTAAATACTAAAGACAAACTAATAGTAAAGGTCAGCGGCACGGTAAATTTATTGACCAAGTCTGTGATACTTTTTTTGCGACCGATGTAAGAGCCATTTTCATCACTGGTATAATGGTCTATCAAACGGCCAGTAAATTTACTAACCACCCAACCCAGTCCTAGCGTCATGATAAAGAAAATAAATAAAGCCAAAAACTCCCAAACAGCAATGCCAAGGACTCGCAGCTTAAGCATTGATGGCAAATAGCTTTCGAACTTTGCAGGTTTGTACTGGTCATAAAGCTTGTCAATATGACTGACGGTTTGGGCAGAAAACACCCAAACAGGAGCGTTATCTTCGACTTTTACTCGTTCGACAAATATAGGTATTCGATGCTCACGATAATCAATATGACCAAGTTGAATGGCACGGCGCGAAACACCATGCAGGGGATCACTGCTACCAATAGAGGATTCAATCAAACCATCAGGACGATCTGGCAATTTATTAAAAACATAAAGATCCTTTCTATGTAGCAAAAAATCAAGACGTTTAGACAACTCCATACTACGGCTTGGTTGCACGCTTGGATCAAGCAAATTTAAATTAAGCGCATAAGCTGCCAAGTCAAAACGTTTTGTGACTGCAGCTGTTTGAAAAAACTCCAACGTCGCAAACGGTGTGGATAGGTTTGGCGGTGGTGACAACGGTGATAGACCGTTATTTAGCCGCGTTAAAACAAAGTAGTTTGCGTCTTGCCCACCTGTAAGTCCGGTATATCCTTGCAGCTTATCCGTTTGCTGCATCGCTGCTCGCTCGTCATTATATAAAGCCTCATTGATAGTATCGGACAGCTCAAAACCACCTTGTTCAAGGGTTTCAACTTTTTGTTCAGCATATTCTATAAAACCATTTGGACTGTTTATTGACTGCTCTGCTCTAGTAGCAGGTGCATTGTCTTTGTTAGTGAGTATCTCAGTATCACTTGAGGCAGCTTTAGCTGGCATATAAATGATGCCAGCTATGATAATTAGCAAACCAATCATGAGATAAGCTTTAGAAGATTTCATTTCAAAATCATTTTTGGTAAAGCTAGTCATAAAATTAGCGCCTATACATCTGTGAATGTCATATAAAAAGATATCTTAAAAATAAAATCAAACTAAAACAGCGCGCAAAAAAAAGCCAGCGTAGAGCTGACTTAATTTGTTAATATACGTATTTAATGTCACCAGCAATCGGCTTAAGCACGGCGCCATGTTGTACCAGTACGGCTGTCTTCAAGCTCAATACCTGCCTCTTTTAGTTGCTCGCGTATTTCATCAGCACGCGCAAATTTTTTATCGGTTTTGGCCTTTGCACGCTCAATGATTAATCCATCAATGTCAGCATCGGTTAACCCATCATCTGCTTGATCACCAATCACTGCTTGCAGAAACTGTTGGACTGGCTGCTGCAAAATATTGAGTACTTGTGCCAACGCTTTTAGATGCTGCGCCAAGCGCCATGCTGTGTCTAAATCTTCAGCTTTGATGGCTTTGTTGACATCACGTGCCAGCCCAAATAATACACTAATCGCTGTCGAGCTATTAAAGTCATCATTCATGGCTTTGATAAAATCTTGTCCAGCCGCGCTATTATAAGCGTTGTTTATCAATTCGTCAGTGACTGTTAGCGATTGTCCTTTTTGCTGTTCAGCCAGTTTTAAGACGTTATATAGTCTGCTTAGGCTATTATGTGCTTCATCTAAAGCACTATCAGAGAAGTTTACTTGGCTACGATAATGGCTTGATAATAAGAAAAAACGTACCGTCTCAGGCAAATATTTGGCGGTTACATCACGTATGGTAAAAAAGTTACCTAATGACTTAGACATTTTTTCGCCATCGACATTAATAAAACCGATGTGCATCCAGTTGCGCGCGTATTCGCAACCTGTCGCTGCTTCAGACTGCGCTATCTCATTTTCGTGATGCGGAAACTGCAGATCATGACCACCGCCATGTATATCAAAGGTATTACCAAGGCACTTAGTTGACATCGCTGAGCATTCAATATGCCAACCTGGACGCCCTTGGCCCCAAGGTGACGCCCATTGCGGCTCATCAGGCTTTGTCGCTTTCCAGAGTACAAAGTCAAACGGGTTACGCTTGTCGTTTTCGACATCGACACGTGACCCTGCTTGCATATCATCAAGGTTACGCTTAGATAATTTGCCATAGTCAGAGAAGCTGTCTACTGCATAATAGACATCACCATTGTCACCAGCATACGCATAGTCACCCGTAACCAGCGTCTCAATCATTTGTTGCATCTCATCAATATGTTCAGTCGCCCGAGGCTCAGCATCTGGCATCTCGCAGCCGAGTGCGGCCGCATCTTCGTGCATCGCTTCGATAAAACGCTGCGTCAACGCACTAATATCTTCGCCGTTCTCATTAGCACGAGCAATTATTTTGTCGTCGATATCGGTAATATTGCGCACATAATCAACATCATAGCCTAGTCGTGCCAGCCAGCGCACTACCATATCAAACCCAACCATAACGCGAGCATGACCAATGTGACAATAGTCATAGACAGTCATACCGCATACATACATGCCTACCTGCCCTGCTTTAAGCGGTTCAAACTGACGTTTGCCGCCAGTGAGTGAATCATAAATGACAAGCTGAGACATCGCATCGGCAAGTGGTGTGGTCATAATAAAAAAGCCTTTTGATAAAAATAAAGAAAATAAAACGTAACCTATTATCTTAGCGAAAACGGCAGGAAAATACTACAATAGCCAGATAACTAAAACTTGCACACATTTAAAAACTATTAAGGATAAGAGATGGGCAATCGTTTGAGCAAAATATATACACGTACCGGTGATGATGGTAGTACTGGTATGGCAGATGGTAGCCGCGTGAGTAAAGCGGATAATCTATTTAGCGTTATGGGTGATATCGACGAGCTCAATTCACACATCGGTTTGGTACGAGCGCATCTGACACAAGCTATAACTGATAGTAAAAACCCAAGCGCGCAACAGTTACCTGAACGCTTGCAACAAAAAGCGTCAGATGTCACTCAAGCGCTAGTGGTGCTTCAGCATCTATTATTCAACATCGGTGGCGAGCTTGCTATGCCAGAATATGAAGGTGTTAATCCTGCTCATATAGACTGGTTAGAACAACAAATTGATGCGATGAATACTAGCCTGCCGCCGCTAAAGGACTTTATCCTGCCTACAGGTTCATTATTGGTCAGTCAATTGCATGTAGCACGTAGTGTGTGTCGCCGTGCTGAGCGCCAAGCTGTGCTATTACAGCAAGAGCATCCACAAGCCATTCGCAGTACTGCGCTTAGCTTTATCAATCGTTTGTCTGATTGGTTGTTTGTCGCTGCACGTTTTTGCACGGACCCAAAGCAGACATCTGAGATACTGTGGGACAGTCAAGTCTTAGAGAACGTTGCCATTAACGATAATAAAAACAACAGTTAACCTGACAGTCAATGAGCGCATGCTATATGCAAAACGCCTGCAACTTATGCTAGTTGCAGGCGCTATTTAGATTTAGAGCACAGAACCTAGTAATCAATAGGTTGCGCTTTCATCTTCCACAATAATCATATCGATGCTGTCATCCTTTGGGACAACTTTTGGTGCTTCAGGCGTCACTGGTGGCTTGGCATCGACACTAGGTAGTGCAGCTGTTTCTTCGGCACTATTGTCATTATTACTTTTATTGATAGTAGGCGGCGTAGCAGGCTCAGCTGGGCGTGCAGGCTCGACTGGCGTGACAGGCTTTGGTTGACGCTTTATCTGATTCTCACTATTCTTGCGAGCTGCTTCACGGCGACGTGCTGCTTCTTGCTTTTGACGCTCCGCTCGTTGTTCTTCTACAACTGACTGTGTCACAGAGCTTGCCATCACATCAGACACAATAGCGATAAGAGCTGGCTGACCTGCAATACGGGCTTGTATTTGCCCACTTTGCGCACCAGCAACATAAGTGAATGCATCATCGACTAACATATTATTGTTGATACGGATGTTGTTTTGAGCGAGTCGCGTTTGCAGACTTGGCTGATTGTTCGCTGCACTCATCTGACTGGCTTGGTACAAATCTTCGCTTGGCAGTGTCATACTAACGCTTGCCTGACAAGTTGTCATACCATTTGCATTGGCTTCTTGTAAGATGGCAGCATTTTGCACATCAATCATTACCCCATCTACTTTATCAATTAAGACACTGTTGTCTACGCTGACTTCTGCAATGTTCGCATAGTTGGCAGCCGTTGACTGTGCTTGCTGATTAAGTGTGTTTCTTAAAGCAGATTTCAAACGATCTTGTACCATTGGATTATCACAGCTTATAGCAGGAACAACCGTACCATCATTGGCTGCTGGTTGCTCAGTAGTAACCTCAGCTGTCTCAGTAGTATCATCTTTATCCGAACGTTCACAACCAGCAATCGCTAAACCACATACCACACTAATACCAGCAATTTGCTGCCATTTTGACCACTTTTTATTTGCTACGCTCATATTTGTTTTGCTCCCGATTTACTCATTTGCACCGTCAACGGTAGACAGTATAGCTATCTATGTTGCCATAACGCTGTAACAGCTTTATACGACCAATATTAAAATCAGCTCATTATACGAGGTTTGTCGCAGATGGTCAGTAATGTAGACCATTGATATACAAATAAAACCCATCAAAGACTATAAAAACCCTTTTCAGTTGCAAAAACGCAACAAACACTTATTAAGCTGTCTATATATAAAACAGTCTGGTTGCTTGTTTAAGTTGGTTGATCGTTGTTATTGCTTTGTTTTAGCTGTACAAAACCAAACTCTACTATACTTCTCTGCTCTTTTACGCAAAAATTTATGAGGCATCATATTATTGATCAACAGATAATTGCTCGACGAATAATTGATGATAGGTAGTTATGATAAAACTTGATAATACTTTGCTCCTAGGTCATCGAGGTGCGCGTAGTGAAGCATTGGAAAACACGCTATTTGGTTTTGAACATGCTTATAAGCTACAGGCACAGGGCTTGTCAGGCGTAGAGTTTGACGTACAACTTACTGCCGATGGTCATCTGGTAATATTTCATGACGAGACGCTACAACGACTTTGCGGCTTACAGTCACGAGTGGATCAGCTAAGCTTGATTGAAATTCAGCGCCAACTACAATTAGGTCATAAAATAATGACCTTGGACATGTTGGCGCAGTCTATGACCTACTCTTCTACTATTTTTTCTCAATCACAGGTCCCTAAAGACCTAGTCACTCAAGTAACTGAAACAACTAAAATAGCTAAGACTCAAAACCACAAAATCACGCTACCTGCTTTGACTCAGTTCACTCATATTGAGCTGGAGATTAAGACTCATAACCGAACAAATTACTCTAAACTGATACAAGCGTTAATACGCTATCTGGTAGGTACGCCCCTTGCCAGCTTGCCTATCGTTCTTACTACTTTTGATGTGCAACTTTTGGCCCAATTGCAATGCAATAAACTGCTTGCAAATATTCCGCGTGGCTTACTGGTACGAACACCGCACTCGATAATCTCAGCACCTAATACCGCCTTACAACTGGGCTGTACCCAGCTTGGCATACATTATCCCCTCATTACCCAGTCTATTATTCAAAACGCGCATCGTTACGGTTTACCAGTCAGTGCGTGGACAGTAAACGATATAGAAATTGCAAAAAAACTTGTCGAGTGGCAAGTAGACGTCATTATTACTGACATTCCAAGTCAATTATTATAAATTTTTTTTGACAATTGTCGTAAGCTAGTGGCTTATATTACTATTTGCGTCATATATTTAGCTTGATTTGCTAAGGTTTTTAGCGCTTATGATACTTTTTAGCGCTTATGATAAGACGGCTTTAGCTATTTATTAATCAATGGTTTCTTAACATAGCTTTAGTAGAACTTACACTTTCACACAATACCTGATAGCTAACAGGGTATTTACAATAAAATATCGAATAACTCATACAAGTTATTGTTATTTATTAATATTTTTCTAGTGTATAAACGTTCACTTTCTGCTTCTTTTAGGGTAATATAGAGCCTGAAACTAATACCGCTAGGAAAATTATATGATTGCAAAAAAAGCAATGGGCTTACCGCTTAAAGGCTTACGTTTCGCTATCAAATCTGGTGACAGCATTTTGGATAACGCAACCACTCAGGTTGGACGTTTTAAAACGTGGTTTGATAATAACAAAGCGAAAGCTGCGCTTGATGAGCAGCCTACCGCAAAACGTAACTATACAAAAACTGCTAAGCAAAATGACGTCACTACAAGTAACCATACTCTTGATTTACAAGAGCTTGAATTTAAAAAAGCGCCAATCAATTGGATACCTGCTACTATTTTGGTAGCGACGCCTATTGCTGCTGCTATCATTACTCCATGGTACTTATTTACCCACCAAGTGAGCGCACCTGTTTGGGGCGTATTTGGTGCTTTTATGGTATGGACGGGTATCAGTATCACCGCAGGCTATCACCGTTTGCTATCGCATCGTGCCTATAAAGCGCATCCAGCAGTGAGAAACTTTTTATTACTGGGTTCAACGTTAGCAGTACAGGGTTCTGCGTTTGATTGGGTCTCAGGTCACCGTACTCATCATCGTCATGTTGATGATCGTATAGAAGATCCGTACTCAGCTAAGCGTGGTTTTTGGTTTAGTCATGTCGGTTGGATGCTGCGCAATTATCCAAGTGGTAAGTTTGACTACAAAAACATTCCAGACTTGACGAAAGATAAAGTCCTCCAAATCCAGCATAAGTATTATGGTCTTTGGGTATTAGCAACGAACGTCGGTTTAGTAGCAGCTGTTGGTTGGTTACTTGGTGATGTTTGGGGTACCTTAGTACTAGCAGGTTTGCTACGTTTGGTATTGACTCACCATTTTACTTTCTTTATCAACTCGCTATGCCATATGTTTGGTTCGCGTCCTTATACTGATACCAACACTGCACGTGACAACTTCATGTTAGCTATCTTCACATGGGGTGAGGGTTATCATAACTACCATCACTTCTTCCAATACGATTATCGTAACGGTGTAAAATGGTGGCAGTACGATCCTACTAAATGGTTGATTGCTGGTTTGTCTAAAATTGGTCTAACGAGTGAGCTTCGTACAGTTGATGATACAACTATTAAGCACGCTGAAGTCCAAATGCAGTTCAAACAAGCTCAACAGCAGATCGATACGGTAAGTGCAAGTGGCATCGATATTCCGCATGTTATGCAAAGCTTCCAAGATCGCATCAAGTTTGAGTACGAAGCTTTTACGCAGACAGTAGAAGAATGGCAAGCACTAAAAGCCAAAGCTGTTGAGATGAAAAAGAATGAATTTGCAGATCGCTTGCATGAAGTCGATGACAAGCTCAAGCTTGAGTATGCTAAGATCGAACAAAAGATTCATGAGCATAACGACAACTTGAAGATCGCATTTCGCTCGATTGGCTACAATAAAAAAGCTGCTTAAAGCATCCTGACTAGTTAAACGAGTTCATTGTTTATAATACAAAATCTCCCTATCTATAGTAGATAGGGAGATTTTTTTATGGAATGTTTACCATTACTTAGGGTCTGTTGAGTAAAGCGACAACTAACACTCATCAAATTAGTTTGCCATCGTAAATTTATCATCTTATAACAGTGATTAATTTAAGATAAATTACAAGACATGGACAGAGTGCACAGGTGTAGCACTAGGGCTATGTTATAGTATATTTATTGTTTTTTATATCATCGTTATTATTCATATTTAGTGAGTATCAATAGGAAAAGCACGTATGCGCTATCAAAATACCTATGTCAATTTAGACCCACGTTTATATCACAAGCAGCCACCAACCGCGCTAAAAAATCCGCGTGCTGGGCATTTTAATACTCAAGTAGCAGAGCAGCTAGGTTGGGCAGATGATGAAGACTTAATGGCACGCTGGGTTGAGATTCTCGGTGGTCATTATGTGCCTACTCAATTTGAGCCTTTGGCGATGGCCTATGCAGGTCACCAGTTCGGACAATGGGCAGGACAATTGGGTGATGGACGTGGCTTGCTCGTGGCGCAAGTACTAGACAATGACAACCAATTGCAAGATTTGCACCTTAAAGGCTCTGGTCTGACACCGTACTCGCGGATGGGTGATGGGCGGGCGGTATTACGCAGTACTATTCGTGAGTATCTATGTGGGCATGCTCTCAATCAGCTCAGTATCCCCTCCTCTAATGCGCTTGGCTTTGTCGTATCAGATACGCCTGTACGCCGCGAACGTATGGAAGCAGGTGCTGCTTTGATGCGCGTAGCAGATAGTCATATTCGCTTAGGTCACATAGAGTGGATTGCAAGCTTTGCTCCTGATTTGCTTGGTGAATTTACTAATTATATGATTGACACCTACTATCCAGAATGTCGTGATAGCGAAACGCCAGTGCTAGCATTTTTGCAAGCAGTCGTTGAGCGTACTGCACGTATGATAGCTGACTGGCAACTGATTGGTTTTGCACACGGAGTGATGAATACCGATAACTTATCTATCACTGGTAGTACTTTAGACTTTGGGCCATTTGGCTTTATGGAACGTTTTAATCCTGCTTGGATCAACAATCACTCTGACCATACTGGACGCTACACCTATCAAAACCAGCCTGCTATTGGACACTGGAATCTCAATATCTGGTTGCCACACTTTATGCGCTTAGAGGGCGTGACGCGTGAAGCGTTATCAGATTGCTTAGCCCCTTATGAACCAACCTTTATGCAACATTATCAACAAGGACTGTGTCGTAAGTTAGGATTGCCGCATCAAAAAGAGAGCTTAAGCTTAGCTTTTGAGTGGCTGACCTTACTAGAAGACAACTTGCTTGATTATACCAATAGCTTTCGTGCCCTCTTAGGTTTAGTATCTCCAGAGAATTACCCTTATGAGAAGCAATTATTAGCCACCTTGACTCATGAATTGCAAGGTGAGGCATTACAAGTATGGCAAGATTGGTCAGCGCGTTATTTAGCGCATGTGCAAGCGCTATCTATTGAACAAGTCGTCACCGACATGCAAACGACTAATCCTGTCTATGTACTCCGTAATAGCATGGCTCAGCGCGCTATCACTGCTGCTGAACAAGGGCAGTTTGAAGAGGTGTCACGCTTATATGAATTGCTTGCCAGCCCATATACGGTACAAGATATCGCAACAGCGCTTGATAGTACCCCTCCAGCTCCTAATGCACCGCAGATGCCGATCAGTTGTTCTTCATAAATACTACAGAATCTCTTTTTGATTACTACTATTAAACCCTAACAGAGGTTAATAAACGTTTTTTATTATTCTCTGTTTAGTTGTTAATCATTATGTCACTTCTAAAAAATCTTGAGATGAAACCACTAACCTAATAACTGACAGTAAAATTTAGACTAAATTTAAAACAATAGTCACAATATTGAATATATATTGTAAATTTCACTTTATTTGTTACTATCAACTGGCTAAATGTTCGTTATCAATTTATTATATAAGTTATGCACTTCGTTATGATTGACTCGGCAGCTAATTATCAATAATGCTAGACTAAAATAGCTAAGTTTATTAGCTTTTCGCTTTACGTTATCATCTGATCATAGCCTAACGCTTTTTTGACTGTGCATCGCCTTTTAATAGTCGCTTAGTAGCTCCTTAATCTGTTATTTGCTGGAGCTTATATTCGACGATTTTTTGGGGTCGAGCGTTACTTTATTTTGTTTATCACACTTTGTTTTATTTCAATTTATTCCAACAATGGCCATTATTATGAATGACGATACCAATTTGAATATGGATAATCCTAATACAGATAAAGAACAGTTCGAACAGGCTGCTCTACATTATCATGAGTTTCCAAGACCAGGTAAAATCTCGGTAACACCTATTAAACAACTGGCTAACCAGCGTGATTTGGCTTTAGCCTATTCGCCAGGTGTCGCAGTACCTTGTCTTGAGATTCAAAAAGACCCAACGACAGCCGCTAAATATACAGCACGTAGTAATTTGGTTGGTGTTATTACTAACGGTACTGCCGTATTGGGTTTGGGTGATATCGGTCCGCTGGCGTCAAAACCAGTGATGGAAGGTAAAGGGGTATTATTCAAAAAATTCGCTGGTATCGATGTTTTTGATATTGAAATTCAACAAAATGATCCTGACAAATTTATTGAAGCGGTTGCATCACTGGAGCCAACGTTTGGTGGTATTAACTTAGAAGACATCAAAGCACCCGAATGTTTTAAAATCGAGCGCGAGCTGCGTAAACGTATGAACATTCCAGTTTTTCATGACGATCAGCATGGTACCTCTATTATCGTTGCTGCCGCCATGCTAAACGCCCTCATTCTGACTAGCAAAAAGATTGAAGAGATCAAAATCGTCTGTTCAGGTGCTGGTGCTGCCGCCATTTCTTGCCTAGACATCATCTGTGCTCTTGGTGTTGATCAGAACAATATTTTTGTTTCTGATTCACGCGGTATTATTACCACCAGTCGTGAGAATCTAGACGAGTCAAAACAACGTTATGCTCGCGACACCGATGCTAGTACCATTGATGATGTGATGGACGATGTGGACATGTTTATCGGCCTATCAATGCCTGGCATTTTAAGCCCCGATATGGTACGCCGTATGGCAAAAAACCCTATCATCTTTGCTCTCGCCAATCCAACGCCTGAAATCATGCCAGAATTGGCGCATTCAGTACGTCCAGACGTCATTATGGCGACCGGACGCTCAGATTATCCAAACCAAGTTAACAACGCATTATGCTTTCCTTATATCTTCCGTGGGGCATTAGATGTAGGTGCAACGACTGTTAACGAAGAGATGAAAATTGCTTGCGTACGTGCGATTGCAGCGATGGCGCACGTTGAAGCGACGCCGACCACGAACGTCAGAAATATCGACAAAATGAGAAGCTTTGGCCCTGATTATCTGATTCCAGGACCGCTAGAGCCAAACTTAATCATCGAGATTGCCTCTGCAGTTGCAAAAGCGGCGATGGACTCAGGTGTTGCAACCTTACCGATTGATAACTTAGATACTTATCGTCAGCGCTTATCAGAGTTTGTGTATAACTCAGCGTTTGTGATGAAGCCTATCTTCTCTCGTGCGAAGTCAGATCCAAAGCGTATCGTTTACTGTGAAGGTGAAGATAACAATGTCCTTCTTGCCGTACAAGTCGTCGTTGATGAAAAGCTGGCAAAACCTATCTTGGTTGGACGTCCATCAGTCATTGAAAACAATATTGAGAAGCTTGGCTTACGTCTAAAAGACGGTGAGAACATTACCATTATCAACCAAGATGATGATCCTCGTTATAAAGATTACTGGCAAGGTTATTACGAAAAAAATAAACGCCGCGGTGTCAGTATTGAGCTTGCTCGTCGTGATGTCCGTCGCAAGACCAGCCTTATTGGTGCGCTTCTGGTCGAAAATGGTGACGCTGAGGGCATGATCTGCGGTACGTTTAGCCATTATCAATTACATCTTGATTATGTCCAAAAAGTCATTGGTAAAAAAGACGGTGTAAGTGACTTTTATGCGATGAATGCGGTACTCATGCAAGATCGCAATATCTTTATTGCTGATACCTATATTCATGAAGACCCTACTGCTGAACAATTGGCTGAAATGACCGTATTGGCTGCGGATCAATTGCACCGCTTCGGCATCACGCCGCGCGTCGCTTTGGTATCACATTCAAACTTTGGTACCTCTGATCGCGTTAGTGCTGTCAAAATGCGCAAAGTCTATAAGCTACTAAATGAGATGAATGTGGATTTCGATTTTGATGGTGAGATGCAAGGTGATGCTGCGCTTAATGAGTATATTCGTTTAGAAGATATGCCATCAAGTCACCTAAAAGGTGCGGCCAATTTGCTTATTTTGCCAACGCTTGATGCTGCAAACATTGCCTTTAATTTGCTTAAAACAGCAACAAACAGCGCCTCTATTGGTCCAATCTTACTGGGAGCCAATAAGCCTGTTCATATCTTGACGCCATCAGCGACAGCTCGTCGCGTGGTCAATATGACGGCGCTTGCTGTCACTGAAGCGCAAGACTTAGAAAACGAGAAGTAATTGCCGCATTATATTTATCGATGAGCTGCTACTGTTCATGATTAATAGTAGTAGTTTGCTATACTAAGACCAGTCTATATCATCGTCATAAATGGTATAGACTGGTTTTTTTTGCTTCAATAAAATGATAATAATATTCATCTGATTAAAATTTGTTTGACGAATAAAAGAGGTTTCCATGCAAGTTTATCTCGTTGGTGGTGCAGTTCGTGATCAGCTGTTAGATCGCCCTATTACAGATAAAGACTTTGTGGTGGTAGGTGCAACCGTCGATGAGATGCTAGCAGCAGGCTTTATTCAAGTCGGTGCAGACTTTCCCGTATTTTTGCACCCGACTACTCAAGAAGAATATGCACTCGCACGTACTGAGCGCAAACTTGGTCGTGGTTATCAAGGCTTTAGCGTACATGCTAGCCCTGATGTAACGTTGCAAGATGACTTACAGCGCCGTGACTTAACCATCAATGCGATGGCGATTGAAGTAACTGGCCTCACTGATGACACGCCTCTTACGGGTGAAGTAATTGATTATTATGGTGGACTCGATGATATTCAGAGCAAGACCTTACGTCATATATCGGAGGCTTTTAGCGAAGATCCGCTACGGGTACTGCGAGTCGCACGCTTTTATGGACGTTATTATGACTTAGGTTTTCACATCGCTGAGGAAACCATCACGCTCATGTGCCAACTGGTCGATTCAGGTGAGCTTACCCATTTGAGTGCTGAGCGTATTTGGCAAGAATCAAGCCGCGCAATGATGCAAGACTCTCCTCAGGTTTATTGGGAGCAGTTGTATGCGATCGGCGCTTTAACTGAGTACTTTGCGCCATTGCATCACGCTTGGAGTGATACTCGTGTACGGGAAACGGTACAGACAGCACTATACTTTGCTGGTCAAATGCACTTAAATTTGTCTCAGCGTTGGGCGTTATTGATGGCTAGTCTTGATCAATCCATATTCGTCTCGCAACCTAACCCTGACATACTATCAAGCGGTTCACATACAAGTGTTGCGGCTGAGGAGAAAAAAGCCGCTCTAAAAGCCATCACCTCTATAAGCAATAGCGCCAAAGTACCTAAAGTACCCATTCAGTTTGCAAGCTTATTCGTTACCCAAGCTGGGAAATTAAGCGCAGTCAATGAACTAAACGCTACTCAAAAGATTGATCTTATCCAAGCCTGTAGCGCTCATAAAGAGCCTAATAAGTTGTCGCAGCTATTGGTAACCAGTCATGTATTACAGCTGGCAAAACAACATCGTCAAATGATGCTTGCATTAAATAGCTTTCATGCTATTGGTATAAAAAGTATAGATGCAGACATTAAGGGCGCTGCCATCGGTAAAGCATTAAATGAGGCGCGTGCTGCGCATCTGTTCTCTATGGAACAATCTATAGCCAGTACTGACTAACAGTGTCATATATTTTATCTGTAAGCAAAGCTAACAACCTTTTTTATTAAACAAAATACGATTAGACGATGGAAACTGTATTTTTATGCCAATCGAATCCACAGTGAAGAGCGACACAAACCCATCTATTGACGTGAACAATGACCACTCATACAGTGATAGTCCCGTCATACTCGTCACTGGTAGCGCTAAGCGTATTGGCGCAGCCATCATTCGAGCAGCGCATCATCAAGGCTACCGTGTCATTATCCATTGTCATCGTAGCGAGCAACAAGCAATAGCGCTAGCAAACCAGCTTAACGAAATCCGTGATAATAGTGCGGCAGTTGTCGTTGCGGATTTAGCAGTTGTCACCGATAGCCATTTATTAACTCAGTTTGTTCAATCCGTTATAGATAGATTTGGACAGCTTGATGTGCTAGTACATAACGCATCACGATTTTACCCGACTCCGCTCAATAGTATAGATAATGACCAATGGGATGATCTGTTTTTGAGCAATGCCAAAGCACCATTATTACTTAGCCAAGCTTTTTTGCCTTACTTACAAACGCAGTATGGATGCATCATTAGCCTACTTGATATTCACGCTCATAATAAACCGTTTAAGCACTACACTATCTATAATATGGCAAAGGCAGCGCACCGGATGATGGTACAGTCTCTCGCGTTAGATATGGCGCCTTATGTTCGCGTTAATGGCGTTGCACCTGGGGTAAACGTATTGCCTGATGCCGATAGCGACCAAGCACTCGAGGACATACAGCAACAAAATATCATCGACTCTATTCCTATGCAGCGAATCGGTACACCAGATGATATTGCACAAAGCGTATTATATTTAGCAAAGGCAAGCTATGTCACAGGAGAGGTTATTAATGTCGATGGCGGTCGTGGTTTGACCTTAGCTGGTGGTAATATTTAGTAAGTAAGCAAAAAGAGCTGAATAATATCGTTTAGTTGCTATCTTTTACTTGAAAATTTAAAAAAATCAGGTATCATTGTGCGTCTAACGTTAGGGCCCATAGCTCAGTTGGTTAGAGCAGAGGACTCATAATCCTTTGGTCGTAGGTTCAAGTCCTACTGGGCCCACCATATATCAAATCAGGCTTGTTCGCAGCGATGCGGCAAGCCTTTTTTTATGGGATTTTACGTAATTTCCGAATACCTTGGTATATGGCGAACTATATAGAATATTGGTATATTTGTTGGTATAGATTATATCAACACGGGGATATACCAACATGCCATTAACTCATACGATTATCAACAAACTAACCCCAAGTGACAAATGCACCCCTAGCCGCCCTGACAAGCATAGTGATGGCGACGGCCTTCAACTGTGGGTAAGACACACCGGAAACAAAGTCTGGATCAGTGCTTACCGCTGGCAAGGTAAACAGCAATCACTGACCTTGGGCAAGTACCCAGTAATTACACTGCAGCAGGCACGCCAGCGTAACCTAGAAATAAAGCAACAGATTAACGAAGGTATTAACCCAAAAGGTAAGAAAAAAGAAAAACTCGCTGAGCAAGATGGCTCAAGACTTTTTGATACTATTGCACAGGCTTGGTATACAGATCGTAAAACCTTTTTAGCCTCAAGTACGTTTAGTCGTAACTACTCAGCCTATATGCGTGACGTTAAACCAGTTATAGGGCATAAGCTAATCGACGACATTACATCACCTGATATTTTAGCGATTGGTAAAAGTATCGAGGCACGTGGTGCTAATGAAATGGCACGACGCATAATGGCAGAAGTAGGACAGATATTTAAGCACGCTATTCGCATAGGCGTAGCGACGTCAAATCCTGCAGCAGACTTATCAGCAGCGATCAAACCGCACAGAACAAAAAATCACAGTCGTATTACTTCAAAAGAACTACCTAAGCTTTTACAAGATATCGATGCATACACTGGACATATAACTGTCAAACTAGGTCTATGGTTCTTATGCTATACCTTTGTAAGAACTAATGAAATTCGATTTATGGAGTGGTCAGAAATTGACTGGAATGATAAAACTTGGCGCATACCTGCAAATAAAATGAAAATGGATAGACCTCATATTGTACCTCTTGCACCACAGGTTATAAAGATATTAGAGCAAATCAAAGAACTAAATTTTTCAGAGCAGTATGTATTCTATAACCCTTCAACTCGTAGGCCGTACAGTCAGAACGCTTTTATTAACGCACTTTATCAAATGGGTTATAAATACAAGATGACAGGGCATGGCTTTCGGGGACTAGCGAGTACTACTCTGCATGAGCAAGGGTTTATGCATGAAGCTATTGAGTTACAACTAGCACATGAACAAGAGAGCAAAATCAGTAGAGCTTATAACGGTGCTCAGCACTTAGATTATCGTAAGGATATGATGAATAAGTGGGCTGACTACTTAAGTAAACTTCATCTTAAGGATAATAACGATGTCTGACCATTTAAAGAACTTTTATACTCTTGAAGAAGTCAAAAATAAATTAGCTGCATCAACTGATCCTCAGCTTAGTAGTGATCTAACAATAAAACGTTTTATAGACACCCATCTACTGACACCTTATGTTCATTACAAAGGTCTTATTAATAGTGTTAGATCTGTCTATTCGAAGAGTCGTGAAGATATTATAAAAGAGCTATCTGCAACTATAAATGAAGATATTAATATTTTGGAGTTAAAGGAACTAGTAGATCCACAGAGATATGATGCTTCTTTAGACATAGACGCAATAATATATCAGACCAAAAAGCTGCTTACTACTTTTAAAGATGAGTATGCTATGGGTAACGATGGTTTCGCTCCTTATGTTGAAGGTATATTTAGTATCTCTTCTAACAATGTAATGCATACTAATTTAGGTTTAAAAGTTATTATTGGTGATTATGAGCCTATTTCTCACCACATAAAATTTATCTCAAAAAATCCTTTTGGCAATATGGGTGAAGACGATTACGCGGCTTTATTAAGAGAGGATGAGGTTTTTGGCTGGGTATTACACATGCCTGATAGCGATTATCATAAAGCGATAAAACCTGAAAAACAATGCAAATTAATATTTTCAAGTCAAGATGTGAGCTTCATCCTTCGTAGGATTGAAAATATTGATTTAGCTCCAAAATTAGCTAAAAAATTAAAAAAAGCTAATAGACTTATAAGTCAACAACTTGCACAAATAGAAAATCTGAATAACAAACTAAGTTCTGAGAAACCTACTAAAGAATTACATATAAGATCAGCTAATAATGCTGGAAAAATAATTTCCGCTTTAGCGAGCGAGCTTTTAGAACTGAATATTACTAAACCATACTCAGAAAAAAGTAACGGAGCTATAAGAAAAGCTATTGAGCTTCAGGGAAATAATTTAAGCGAAGAGGCAGTAGCAAGCTGGCTGAAAATTGCTTATGAACAGATCAAATAGTATTAATTAAATCCTAACTAGGACTTCCGAAATTCTAGTTAGGGTAACTCTTTCATCATATGTTTTATCATTCTAGCTACACCGTAATTGTTCACCGCGGTGGATAATCAACGTATTATACGGAGACGCTAGAGTGAAAGACTTAACAAACAATGTTGAATCTAAAGTAAGTGAAGTTAGTAATATCCTTCCGCCTCAGGGAATGTCTAGAGCAAAAGACATTCTTCATTTTCTGCCATTTTCCAGAACGACACTCCATGAGTGGAGTAATAATGGCAAGTTTCCTGCAAGCATCAAATTATCATCAAATATGGTTGCGTGGCGCAACATAGATGTAATCAATTGGCTGGAAAATTATAAAAGCTCGCTCTCTCATAATGAAGATGTGGAGAGTGAAAATGAAATCTAAAAACAAAGAAGCCCATGTAGACAACATGGGCGCTGATACTCTATTACTAAATTGCAAGCCAGCAAAATTAAAAGAGCTGGCAGGCGATGTTTTTCTAAAAAAGATATATGACCTACTAGAACCTAAACGGCTACTATCCGTTACAGGTAATACTACTATATATCATGGCAAAGAGATTGGCAAAACAAAACTCACCGCCGGTACAATTGCCATTTCCCTCACTGACGCGCAAGGCAAGAATGTAGGCGCGGTATTCTACAAACCAAACAGCACAATTAAACCCATTGTAATTGACCCTACAGGTTATGGCGCTATCATCATTGGTGACATAAATAATGCTAATGAGGTGCTAGCGTTTGATGACCTAGAGAACGGTATAGATGCTTATACATGCCTGATGGATAGTGATAAAACTATTGTTGTTAGCCCTCAAAGAACAAAGCAAAACTTCAAAAAAATGGTGCAGCATTGGGGCAGCGGATCACAGGTAACCGTACCAATGACACTTGATAATAAAGTCTTAATAAATCTATTTGCAGGCGTAAATGCTAGGGCATTGGTTACTGTGGCTGATATTGTCACGATGCTACTTGCTAATAATAGCTATGAAGCAATATTGGCAGCTAATGAAAGCCAGATCATTAATCTGAAAGATAGTGCTTGCTATCCTAAATGGCGTGATGATCCACAGCTTAATGAACCTATGATTTATGATGATGGACGTTTTGAGCTATATCATGATGGGCTTTATTTTGTGAAATACAATCTTGTCGACCCAGCAAATATAATACACAAGATAAGCCTGTTTGTATGTTCTCCAATTGAGATCATCGCTAAGACTAGCGATACTAATAATACAAAATGGGGGCGCTTACTACAATGGCGGGATGATGATGACGTCTTGCATCAGTGGTCGATGCAGTTATCTTTATTACAAGGTGATTCACATGAATATCGTAGAGAGCTAGCTAGCCAAGGCTTAAACATTACCACAAACATAAAACAGCGCAGCTACCTAGACGCTTATATTCAAGACTATCCTATTCAGAAACGGGCATCATGCGTGGATAAACTGGGCTGGCATGGCGACCAATACATACTACCTGATGGCGCAATAGGCGGCGATGGCAAGCAGTTAGTCGTCTATGAATATGCCCATAGAATCAATAGCACCCTAGCCCAGCAAGGAACATTAAACCAATGGAATGAAAAATTATGCAAGCCAATGGCAGAACAAAGCCGTATTGCTTTCTCTATCTCATGTGCTTTTTCTGGTCAGTTACTTGAAATATTGGATGATGGCGGCGGTGGCTTTCACTTTTTAGGCTCATCAAGTATGGGTAAGTCATTATCACTTAAAGCAGCGTCTAGCGTATGGGGCAAACCTGACAAATACACTAAAACATGGCGCAGCACTGATAATGCCTTAGAAGGCACAGCAAGTGAGCATAACGACAGCTTTTTGCCCCTAGATGAAATCAGCGAATGTGATCCCAACATCCTTAGTAAAAGTAGTTACATGCTGGCTAATGGTCAAGGTAAAGGGCGCAGCACCACCACGGGACACAATCGCATAGCCAAAACATGGCGCATTATCTTTTTATCTAATGGTGAAGAGTCAATACAAAACCTTATGGCGCAAGCAGGGCAAAAAACTAATGCAGGTATTGAGGTTCGAGTAGCGCATATAGATGCTGATGCTGGTAAAGGTCTAAAAATTTTTGATAGTTTAGTATTGGCAGACACAGGCGCAGCACAAGCTGATAAGATCAAGGAGTTATCACATACTTACTATGGTGTAGCTGGCATAGCATGGCTGGAATATATCACCGCCGACAAAGCAGCGACCACAGCCAAGGCTAAGCATCTTGTAAGTAAATTTATGAACCAGTATAGCTACCTTGCACCTCAGGCGCATAGAGTGGCCAGAAGGTTCGCTATTGTTGCCGCAGCTGGTGAGATAGCGACAGGTGCAGGCATTACAGGCTGGCAAGCAGGACAAGCAACTAAAGCCGTGATGACATGCTTAGATAATTGGCTTGATAACTATGGGCGCGATGGTGAGCACGAACAACGCCAAATTATAGAGCATATCAAGGCGTTTATTGAACAACATGGATCAAGTCGCTTTCAACCTTGCTATAAAAACATGCGCTCAAACTTTGAGGAGAGAATTCCCAACCGTGTAGGCTATCGCAATATGGACACGGGGGACTATTATTTTTCTAAAGAGACTTTTGACAAGGTATGTGAACCTTTTAGCAAAAAGAAAGTCTTACAAGTATTAGAGGAAGCTGACTTATTACTACTTAACCAAAGTGACCGTAAAATCTACAAAATGCCTGATACTTTATTTAATGGCAAGCAACGCCCATCTGTCTATGCGATCAAAGCTAACATACTTTCATGTGAACCCTACTAAAACGACTGGGACAAACGGTGCAGAAAACAGTAATTTGTTAGTCCTGTCCCGTTCGTCTCGAAATTAAAAAACAGACTGGAATAGCTCAAAGCCTTTAGTAACAAGAGCTGTCCCGTTCGTCCCTTCTGTCCCAAATAAATTAATTCATAGCAAAAATAATATAGGTCAAGTGATAAAAGGTAGCCTTTAAACGACTACCTTTTTTTATAGTTGGTTTTTAATAAATAGTTACGTTAGAACTTTATAACCTACTAGGGCATGTCATCAATTAAGCCAAACAACGCAAGAAACCAGATGAACCGCACTGAGGAAATGACTGGCTAACTTATCATAACGAGTGGCAATCGCACGGTATTACTTAATTTTGGCAAAGAAGTTCTCGATAAAATGCCATGCTTTGTAAACCTCTTTATCGAAATCTCTTGGTTGCAGTCGGTGACACTTGGAAGGTATGACTGCCTTTCCTTGTACTGAACCGCCCCGACTTTATCGGAGGCTGATTTACTTTAGTCAGGCAGCAATGCCTGACAGGATTAAATTATCATAAT